>NZ_JAVRFL010000097.1:0-424 GCF_031845925.1 Micromonospora reichwaldensis
CGGTCACCGAGGTGGCCCAGGTTCTCCAGCTTCGACTCCTGCAGGGCGGTCGCGATCGACACCACGGCGGCGCGCTCGTCCATGCCGGCCTTCTTCGTCGCCGCGATGATCGCCTTGACGTTCGCGATCTGCTCGTCGGACAGGTCGACGTGCGACTGGGCGCCCTGCACACCGTGCGGGATCAGCTTGGCCTTGTCGACCGACGGCGTGTCGGCCTGCACGGCCACGGCCACCGGGGTCGACTGCACCGACGGGGCCGCGTGCGCGGTCGCGGGACCGGCGAACACGCCACCGGCGAAGGCGAGACCAGCAATACCGAGAACGCTCTTACGGATGATCGTGTTCATCAGAAACGCTCCATTCGGGGGTTGGCACCCACACGCCGAAGGGGGATCGGCTTCACGCGGGTGCAAGCACCGTCCGG
>NZ_JAVRFL010000098.1:0-421 GCF_031845925.1 Micromonospora reichwaldensis
CCGGACGGTGCTTGCACCCGCGTGAAGCCGATCCCCCTTCGGCGTGTGGGTGCCAACCCCCGAATGGAGCGTTTCTGATGAACACGATCATCCGTAAGAGCGTTCTCGGTATTGCTGGTCTCGCCTTTGCCGGTGGCGTGTTCGCCGGTCCCGCGACCGCGCACGCGGCCCCGTCGGTGCAGTCGACGCCCGTGGCAGTCGTGCAGGCCGACACGCCGTCGGTCGACAAGGCCAAGCTGATTCCGCACGGTGTGCAGGGCGCCCAGTCGCACGTCGACCTGTCCGACGAGCAGGTCGCGAACGTCAAGGCGATCATCGCGGCGACGAAGAAGGCCGGCATGGACGAGCGCGCCGCCGTGGTGTCGATCGCGACCGCCCTGCAGGAGTCGAAGCTGGAGAACCTGGGCCACCTCGGTGACCG
>NZ_JAVRFL010000099.1:0-419 GCF_031845925.1 Micromonospora reichwaldensis
TCTGCTTGTCGTCGGCCTTGGCGCCGGGGATCTCGACGGACTGGTAGGCGTCCTTGCCGGTTTCCTTGTTCAGCACGGGGGTGATGTCGTTGATGGAGTTGGTGCCGGCTTCGGTGGTGCCCATGCGCTGGGCCATGCCGTCGACGTCGATGTTCTTGCCCTGCACGCTGAGGGCGTTGCGGGCGGCGGCGGGGCCGCAGTAGTAGAAGTTGGGCTGTGCCTCGTAGCGCACGCCGAGTTCGCGCTCGCCACCCTTGCGGTCCTGGGCGACGGTGGCGGGCTTGGCCTCGGCGGGGGCGGCGAGGGCGGTGGTGACGGGGCCGGCGATGGCGCCGCCGGTGAAGGCGAGCCCGGCAGCGGTCAGGGCGGTCTTACGCAGGATGTCGGTACGCATGATGGCAGCACCTTTCGATCGGGGG
>NZ_JAVRFL010000100.1:0-411 GCF_031845925.1 Micromonospora reichwaldensis
GTCCAGAGCGGACACCTTCACCGGGGCACGGGTGGCCGTCAACTCGGCAAGATCGGCCACCAGGTCACGGTCAGCCTTCGCCAGGGCGGCCACGTCTCGGGGAGTGGCAACCATGAGCGCCGCACGCACCCGCCTGAGCGCCCACCGGATCGACGCAGCAGGATCTTCGGTCAGCGGGATCTCAACCTCGGCCTCCCTGCCGTAGCCCACGAGCACAGACACGGGGGCAGTCCGGTCATCCGCGCTCTCACGGGCAGCCCGGGCCACCTCAGCAGGGCCAGGCTCACGGCTCACGGCGGGCACGTAGGCCGCCTTCTCCCGCTGGCGGCGTGAATCGCCCCGGGTCTGGTGGAGGCTCTGATCCAACGGGAAGGGTGCAGGCCATGTCAGCATCATGGAAGTACCCTGACG
>NZ_JAVRFL010000012.1:0-186226 GCF_031845925.1 Micromonospora reichwaldensis
GGCGAGGGCGGTGGTGACGGGGCCGGCGATGGCGCCGCCGGTGAAGGCGAGCCCGGCAGCGGTCAGGGCGGTCTTACGCAGGATGTCGGTACGCATGATGGCAGCACCTTTCGATCGGGGGTACGCGGGACGCGCGGGGGAGCGGCGTGCCGCGAGGGGGGAGTCAGAACGGATCGCTCCGGCGGTGGGGGGCCTGCTCGGGCGTCCGGGATGTCTCAACGACCCGGGTCGGCCAGTCATTCCGCCGGCCGCTCGGGCCACCGTGGCGCGGGGGAGCGCCGTGGGTATGCCATGTTCAACGACCCGCACCGGCCCACGATTCCGCCGCCGAGGTGGCGCCGGCCACGGGACGCACCGGACAGCGGCGACATCCAGGCACGGACCCGGACACCGCGAAGCGGACAAAACTCCCACGACTCCGAGCCCGCCGCAGTCCGCCGCAGTCCGCCGCAGTCGGTCGTCGAGTGCAGCATGGGGCGGCGGGCGCGTTGTCGAGCTGATGTCGTAGACGACTCACGCTGCCCCGACGACACGAACCGCGACTTCTTTCCGCGCCAATCTCCACGCCTCTCCGGCCTGGGACGGACGGCCACCGCTGAATCGTCTACGACATCAGCTCGACAGCGCCCGAGGAGCGCATCCGTCCGCCTGTCCGCGTGCCCGCCAGCAATGGGCACCACGGCAACCGGCGGTACCTGCCCTGCGTGACGCGTCAGGTGGAACCGCCTGACCCCGAGATCGAGAGGCATCCGCGACGGCGATGGCGACGGCCCGTGACCGTCACGGCACCCGTGACCGCCACGGTGTCCGCGACCGCGACCGCGACCGCGACCGCGACGGCAGCGGCGACCGCCACCGCCCCGTCCCTGCGCCGGGCACGGCGGGCCACACCCGTCGGTGCCCGCTCTCGCGTCCGTCCGCTGGGCTCCTACCGGAGATCTTGGTGAGAAACCGCCCCTCCAGGGGCCATCTCGTACCAAGATCTCCACCGGTGATCCGGTGATCCGGTGATCCGGTGATCCGGTGATCCGGTGATCCGGTGATCCGGTGATCCGGTGGACCCGTGAACCCGGGTGACCCGGTAACCGGGGTGAGCCAGTTGACCCGGTGACGACCGCGATGGCGGCGGCGACCGCCACCGCGGCGGGGATGGGGGCGTCGGGCGTGGGCGTCAGGCGGACGGGCCTGGCGCGGGGGCCTCCTCGGGACCGGTCTGGGTGGGGATGGCCGTTTGCGGCGCGCTGGGAGTCGGGTGGTCGGCCTGGGTGGGGATCGCCGCCTGCCGCTTTGTGGGAGTTGGCCGCTCGGCGGGCCAGGGGATCTCCGGCGAGCGGTGGAAGGCCATGCCGGCCGCGGCCCAGCGCGGGCCGTGGCCGGCCAGCCGGTCGCGGAACCCCGCCCAGTCGTGCGTCGCGCGGGGCGACCAGCCCAGCTCGGCGATCGCGGGCAGGCGCGGGAAGAGCATGAACTCGACCTCGGCCCGCGAGGTGACCGACTCGGTCCACAGCGGCGCCTCCACGCCGAGCACCGCGTCGGCCGGCACGCCGGCCACGTGGGTGCCGGGATCCCAGTCGTACGCCCGCCGCACGTCGATCATGCCGGCCCAGTCGTGCCCGATGGGGGTGTCCGGGGCGTACTTCATGTCGAGGTAGGCGTGGTTGCCGGGGGAGAGCACGAGTCGCGCCCCCCGGTGGACGGCGTCCGCCGTGACCGGGTCCTCGCCCTTGGTGCCCCACCACTGGAGCACCCGCCCCTCGGCGTGCGCGACCGGCGCGATCTGGTGCCAGCCCACCACCGTCTTGCCGGTTGCGGCGACGACGCGCTGGGTCCGCTCGACGAAGGCCGCGTACGCGTCGGGACGTACCTTGAACGCCTCGTCGCCCCCGATGTGCAGCCACGGCCCGGGGGTGAGCGCCGCGATCTCGCCCAGCACGTCGGCGACGAACTCGTACGTCCGCTCGTTGGTGGGGTCGACGTAGCTGAAGCCGACCTCGGTGCCGGTGTACGGCGGCGGCGCGACACCGTCCGGAGCCAGCTCGCCGTACGCGGTCAGCGCGGCGTTGGTGTGCCCCGGCAGATCGATCTCCGGCACCACGGTGACGTGCCGCTCGGCGGCGTAGGCGACGATCCGCCGGTAGTCGTCGCGCGTGTAGTGCCCGCCCGGGCCGCCGCCCACCTCGACCGCCCCGCCGACCTCCGCGAGCCGGGGCCAGGAGTCGATCGCGATCCGCCAGCCCTGGTCGTCGGTGAGGTGCAGGTGCAGGTGGTTGAGCTTGTAGCGGGCCAGGTGGTCGATCACCCGCAGCACGTCCGGTACGCCGAAGAAGTGCCGGGCCACGTCGAGCATCGCCCCCCGGTAGGAGAACCGGGGCCGGTCGGTGATCGAACCGCCGGGCAGCGCCCAGTGCTCGGCGACCGGCAGCGGACTCTCGATGGTGGCGGGCAGGAGCTGCCGCAGCGTCTGTACGCCGTGGAAGAGCCCGGCCGGGGTGGCGGCTTCGATCCGTACGCCGTCGGGCGTCACGTCGAGCCGGTAGCCCTCCGGCCCGTGGTCGGCGGAGGCGGCCAGCGTCAGGGTGATGCCGCCGGCCGGCTCCGGCCGGGTGGCGTCGGTCACCGGCAGCGGGTAGCCGGTGGCCGGACGGAGCAGGGCGGCCAGCTGACCGGCGACGGCGCGGGCGTCGTCGCCGCTCACCCGGATCGCCGCGTCGGGAGTGAGGACGAAGTCGGCGCCCGGGACCGGCGTGACCCGCTCCGGGGCGGGCACGACGTCGCCCAGCCGGACCCGGGCCGGCGGGACGGGCCGGTCGTCGGCGGCCCCGGACGGCGGGGCGGGCCGGTCGTCGCTGGCCCCGGACGGCGGGGCGAGCAGGTCGTCGGCGGCCCGGGTGGCCGCCCGGGCCAGCTCGGCGGCGGCCGGTTCGTGGACCGGCAGGGCGTGGTGGCCGGGCTCCCGCTCGTCCACCCCGGCGGCGCGGGACGGGTCGAGCGGCTCCGGGGCGGCGGTGGGAACGGCTGGCACGGCGTCGGCTCCGAGGGGTGTATTTGCGGCGGTTATGGCAAAGGTGAGGTTCACCGAAAAGCGTGCGGCCAAGGATACGAGGCGGAGCCGGAAATGCGTGATCGTGCGCGTGGAAGCGTTCCCAAAAACCGGTACGAACGCGGATAGTCGGGATGGCTGTGCCTATTGTCACCGAACGGTCCCGAGCCCCTCGATGTTCGCTTAGCCTTCGCCCACCGGCCGGCTTGGCACCGGGATTGCCGGTGGCCCGTCCCGGGGTATGAGAGCGACTGAACCTTCGTTAAGTGTCGGACCGGCGCGCGTGGGAGGGCTCTGGTGGCAAAGCAGGAGACGGTGGAACACAAGTACGTGTACGCCTTCGCCGAGGGCAACAAGGATCTCAAGGAACTGCTCGGTGGCAAGGGGGCCAACCTGGCCGAGATGACCAATCTCGGCCTGCCGGTCCCACCGGGCTTCACGATCACCACGGAGGCCTGCAAGGCGTACCTCGCCACGGGGGAGGAGCCGGACGGCCTGGCCGACCAGATCGCCGCGCACCTCGCGTCGCTGGAGCAGGCGATGGGCAAGCGCCTCGGTGACCCGGAGGACCCGCTGCTGGTGTCCGTCCGCTCCGGCGCCAAGTTCTCCATGCCCGGCATGATGGAGACCGTCCTCAACGTCGGCCTCAACGACCGCAGCGTCCAGGGGCTCGCGCGACAGGCCAGCGGCGCGGACGCGCAGACCTCCGGCGGCGCGGACCGGTTCGCCTGGGACTCCTACCGCCGCCTGATCCAGATGTTCGGCAAGACGGTGTGCGAGGTGCCGGGCGAGGAGTTCGAGCACGCGCTCGACGACGCCAAGCGGGCCAAGGGCACCCACGACGACCTCGACCTCGACGCCGACGACCTGCGGGGGCTGGTCGACGCGTACAAGAAGATCTTCTTCAAGCACACCGGGCGGGAGTTCCCGCAGGAGCCGCGCGAGCAGCTCGACCTGGCCATCCGCGCGGTCTTCGAGTCGTGGAACGCCGAGCGCGCGGTGCTCTACCGCCGCCAGGAGCGGATCCCGGCCGACCTGGGCACGGCGGTCAACGTGGTGGCGATGGTCTTCGGCAACCTCGGCCCGGACTCCGGCACCGGCGTCGCGTTCACCCGCGACCCCGCCAGCGGCGCCCAGGGCATCTACGGCGACTACCTGGCCAACGCCCAGGGCGAGGACGTGGTCGCGGGCATCCGCAACACCGTGCCGTTGCAGGAGCTGGAGCGGCTGGACAAGAAGTCCTACGACGAACTGCTCGGCATCATGGCCCGGCTGGAGGGCCACTACAAGGACCTCTGCGACATCGAGTTCACCATCGAGCGCGGCAAGCTCTGGATGCTCCAGACCCGCGTCGGCAAGCGCACCGCCGCCGCGGCGTTCGTCATCGCCGGACAGCTCGTCGACGAGGGCCTGATCGACCTCGACGAGGCGCTGCACCGGGTCAACGGCGCGCAGCTCGCCCAGCTGATGTTCCCCCGGTTCCGGCTCGACCACGAGTTCCAGCCGGTGGCGAAGGGCATCGGGGCGTCGCCGGGCGCGGCGTCGGGCAAGGTGGTCTTCACCTCCGCGCGCGCGGTCGAACTGGCCGCCGAGGGCGAGTCGGTGATCCTGGTCCGGCGCGAGACCAACCCCGACGACCTCAACGGCATGATCGCCGCCCAGGGCATCCTCACCTCGCGTGGCGGCAAGACCAGCCACGCCGCCGTGGTGGCGCGGGGGATGGGCAAGACCTGTGTCTCCGGCGCCGACGAGATCGAGGTCAACGTCCCGCAGCGCCGGTTCGTCGTCGGCGGGCAGACCGTCGTCGAGGGCGACGTCGTCTCGATCGACGGCACCACCGGCAAGGTCTACCTCGGCGAGGTGCCGGTCATGCCGTCGGAGGTGGTGCAGTACTTCGAGGGCAGCCTCGACCCCGAGCACGTCGACAATCCGCTGGTGCGGGCCGTACACCGGATCATGTCGCACGCCGACGGCAGGCGGCGGCTGGCCGTCCGCACGAACGCCGACACCGGCGCGGACGCCGCCCGGGCCCGGCGCTTCGGCGCGGAGGGCATCGGCCTGTGCCGCACCGAGCACATGTTCCTCGGCGACCGGCGCGAGCTGGTCGAGCGGCTGATCCTGGCCCGGGACAACACCGAGCGGGAGGCCGCGCTGGCCGCGCTGCTCCCGTTGCAGCGCGCCGACTTCGAGGAGATCTTCCGGGAGATGGACGGGATGCCCGTCACCGTCCGGCTGATCGACCCGCCGCTGCACGAGTTCCTGCCCCCGCTGGAGCAGCTCGCGGTCAACGTGGCGGTCGCCCAGGAACGCGGCGAGGACGTGGCGCAGGAGGAGGCGCTGCTCGCCGCCGTCCGGCGGATGCACGAGGAGAACCCGATGCTGGGCCTGCGTGGCGTCCGCCTCGGCCTGGTCATCCCCGGTCTGTTCGCCATGCAGGTCCGGGCGATCGCGGAGGCCGCGGTCACCGTCACCCGCAGCGGCGCGGTGGCCCGGCCGGAGATCATGGTCCCGCTGGTCGGCGCGGTGCAGGAGCTGGAGACGGTCCGCGCCGAGGCCGAGAAGATCATCGCCGAGGTGGTCGGGGACAGCGGCGTCGAGGTGCTGATCGGCACGATGATCGAGGTGCCCCGGGCGGCGCTGACCGCCGGCCAGATCGCCGAGGCGGCGCAGTTCTTCTCCTTCGGCACCAACGACCTGACCCAGATGGGCTGGGGGTTCTCCCGCGACGACGTCGAGGGCGCGTTCTTCTGGCGCTACCTGGAACTGGGCATCTTCGGCATCTCGCCGTTCGAGTCGATCGACCGCGACGGCGTGGGCCGGCTGGTGCGCATCGCCGCGGAGGAGGGCCGGGCGGCCCGGCCGGAGCTGAAGCTCGGCGTCTGCGGGGAGCACGGGGGCGACCCGGAGTCGGTGCACTTCTTCCACGAGGTCGGCCTGGACTACGTGTCCTGCTCGCCCTTCCGGGTGCCCGTCGCCCGGTTGGAGGCCGGCCGCGCGGCGGTGGAGACGGACGGCTCCGACAGCCGCTGACGCGCGAGGACGACAGGCCGGCGGCGGACCCGGGGGAGCGGATCCGCCGCCGCTGCCGTGCGGGCGGCCCGTGCCGGCGCGACCGCACCGTGGGTCGGGAGGCGGTCGTGGACCGACTCCCGGGGGTTGCTCAGACCGGCGGGCGGCGCCAGGTGTGGGGGGTGACGCGCCGGGGCAGCCTGCCGCCCGAGGTGCGGGCCGAGAGCCGGGCGTGCGCCTCGGGCACCGTCGCCGCCCCGATCAGGCGGCTGGTGTCCAGCACCGAGCCGGTGCGCCGGGCCACCGCCCGCGCGTCGGCGTGCAGCTCGTCCAGGTCGGCGCTGGCGTCGGCGACCAGCGTCAACAGGGCGTTGCGCCCGGCGGGATAGGTGACGACGGCGCCGGTCGACGTGCGGACCACCGATTCCCGGAACTCGCCGTGCCGCACGGTGTCGGCCACCCGGTGGCCGAGGCCGAAGCTGGCCGCCGCGAGCGCGGCCAGGTGGGTGGCGTCCGTCGTCGGCAGGTCGCTGGAGATCAGCAGGCCGTCGGTGCCGGCCAGCACCGTGCCCGCCACCTCCGGGCGGCGCCGGCGCAACTCCGACAGTTCCGTTCCCATCATCGTGTCCGCGTTCACGGGCGTCTCCCCACCGTCGGGCCCTCAGTCTGGTCACGTTCCGCGCTGGGAACGCTACCGCCGGCCATGCCGGACCGCGATCCCGTAACCGTCGGCGATCGGCCGACAACTCTCGCCTGTTCGGAGGTTGCGTAGCCGTCGGGCGCGCGCCGGCGGCGCGCCGTTCGCGGCGCGCGGGCGTAACCTGATCGGCATGAGCAGCGCCTGGGAGAGCCTGACCGTCGACGCCCGGGACCCCGCCCGGCTCGCCCGCTGGTGGGCTGAGGCGCTGGGCTACCAGGTGGTCACCGAGCAGCCGGACGAGGTGGAGATCCGCCGGTCCGCCGACCGGCTGCCGGGCATCGTCTTCGTACCGGTGACCGACGAGAAGACGACCAAGAACCGGCTGCACATCGACCTGCGTCCCGACGACCGGGAGGCCGAGGTCGAGCGGCTGGTCGACATGGGGGCCCGGCACGTCGACGTGGGACAGGGCGACAGCGGGTGGACCGTGCTGGCCGATCCGGAGGGCAACGAGTTCTGCGTGCTGCGGCAGCGTGAGGACTGAGCCTGCCGGGCCGGACGATCCGGACGTCGCCCGCTGGGTCGAGGAGCCGCCGAAGGACACCGGTCACGGGCGGTCGGCGTACGAGCGGGACCGCGCCCGGGTGCTGCACTCGGCGGCGTTCCGGCGGCTGGCCGCGAAGACCCAGGTGCACACGGCCGGCACGGACGACTTCCTGCGTACCCGGCTGACCCACTCGCTGGAGGTCGCGCAGATCGCCCGCGAGATGGGGGCCCGGCTGGGCTGCGACCCGGACGTGGTCGACACCGCGGGGCTCGCCCACGACCTCGGTCACCCGCCGTTCGGGCACAACGGCGAGGACGCGCTGGACGACCTCGCGGCCGGGTGCGGCGGCTTCGAGGGCAACGCGCAGACGCTGCGGGTGCTGACCCGCCTGGAGGCCAAGGTGGTGGCCCCGGACGGGAGGTCCGCCGGCCTCAACCTGACCCGGGCCTCGCTCGACGCGGTCAGCAAGTACCCGTGGACCCGCCGCCGGGAGCAGCGCAAGTTCGGGGTGTACGACGACGACCTCCCGCTCTTCGCCTGGCTGCGCACGGCCGGCCCGGGTGACGACCGGCGCTGCCTGGAGGCGCAGGTGATGGACTGGGCGGACGACGTCGCGTACTCGGTGCACGACGTCGAGGACGGCATCCACGGCGGGTACGTGACGCTGCGTACGCTGCTGCGCGACCCCGACGAGCGGGCCGCACTCTGCGCCGACGTCGCCGCCACGTACTCCGGCGAGTCCCCGGCCGACCTCGGTGACGTGCTGCTGGAACTGCTCGACGACCCGGTGCTCGCCCCGCTGGCCGGGTACGACGGCAGCCACCGCGCGCAGGCGGCGCTGAAGGCCACCACCAGCGTGCTGACCGGCCGCTTCGTCTCGACGGTGGTGGCGGCCACGCAGGAGCGGTACGGTCCCCGGCCGCTCCGCCGCTACGCCGCCGACCTGGTGGTGCCCCGGCGGATCCGGGCGCAGTGCGCGCTGCTCAAGGGCATCGCCCTGCGGTACGTGATGCGTCGACCCGGCGCGGGGGACCGCTACCGGCGGCAGCGGGAGGTGCTGGCGGAGCTGGTGCACGCGCTGGCCGACCGGGCGCCGGACGGGCTGGATCCCGTCTTCGCCCCGCTCTGGTCGGCCGCGCCGGACGACGCGGCCCGGCTCCGGGTGGTGGTCGACCAGGTGGCCTCGCTGACCGACCCGGCGGCTGTCGCCTGGCACGAGCGGGTGGTGCGCGGTGGGCGCGGGCACCCGCCGACGGCGGATCAGGGATGGGCAGGCGCGCGGACTTAGGCTAGCCTAACCGGCATGACGGAGCGCCCCATCAAGGTCACCACCGCCCGGGTACTGCGCACCGAGCGGCCCACCCCCCACGTCGTCCGGCTGGTGCTCGGGGGTGAGGAGCTGGCCGGCCTGCCGGTGGGCGAGTTCACCGACCACTACATCAAGATCGTCTTCCCGGCGCCGGGGACGGGGTACCCGATCCCGGCGGATCTCAACGCGCTCCGCCGTGACCTGCCCCGGGAGCAGTGGCCCCGGCTGCGCGCGTACACGGTGCGGGCCTGGGACGCGTCGGTCGGCGAGCTGACCGTCGACATCGTGCACCACGGTGACGTCGGGCTGGGCGGGCCGTGGGCGGCCGCGCTGCGCCCCGGCGACCCGGTGCCCTTCGTCGGCCCCGGCGGGGAGTACGCCCCCAGCCCCGACGCCGACTGGCACCTGCTGGTGGGCGACGAGAGCGCGCTGCCGGCCATCGCCGCCGCCCTGGAGCGGCTGCCCGCCGGCGCCCCGGCCACCGTCTTCGTCGAGGTCGCCGACCCGACCGAGGAGCAGCCGCTGGCCAGCCCGGGCGCGGTGCGCCTGACCTGGCTGCACCGGGGCGACCGCCCGGTCGGGGAGGCCCTGGTCGCGGCCGTCCGCGCCCTGGAGTTCCCGCCCGGCGACGTGCAGGCCTTCGTGCACGGCGAGGCCACCTTCGTCAAGGAGTTGCGCCGCCTGCTCCGCGTCGAGCGCGCCGTGCCCCGCGGGCGGCTCTCCATCTCCGGCTACTGGCGCCGGGGCATGGACGACGAGGGCTGGCGCGCCAGCAAGCCCGACTGGAAGCGGCAGGTGGAGGCCGAGGAGGCCGCCGCCGTCCCGGCCTGACCGACCCCTGCCGGGCAGGTTCGCCCGATATCGCCGTGTGCCGCCCTCCTGCCCAGCAGGATGGGCAGGGGGTGGCGCATGAGCGGGCAGGTACGGGACCAGGCCGTGGGCGGGATCGACCGCACGGTGCTGACGCTCAGCGTCGGCGGCGTACTGGCCGTGGTGGCGTGGGGCGTGCTGGCCCGGGGCTCCCTGGCCGGCTTCGGCGAGTCCGGGCTGGCCTGGGTCATCGACACCTTCGGCTGGTTCTTCGTGGTGGCCGCCGACGCCTTCCTGGTGCTCTCGGTGATCATCGCGGCGACGAAGTTCGGCCGGATCCGGCTCGGCGCCGACGACGACGAGCCGGAGTTCAGCACGCTGGCCTGGGTGGCCATGATGTTCAGCGCCGGCATGGGGATCGGCCTGGTCTTCTTCGCCGTAGCCGAACCCATCCAGCACTACGCCGCGCCTCCGCCGGCCACCGGCGTCGCACCGCAGACCGGCGCGGCCGGCGCGACGGCGATGCAGTACACCCTCTTCCACTGGACGCTGCACCCCTGGGGGATCTACGCGGTCGTGGCGCTCGCGCTGGCGTACTCGACCTTCCGCAAGGGCCGGGAGAACCGGATCTCGGCGGCCTTCCATCCCGTGCTCGGGGATCGTGCCGACGGCGCGGCCGGGCGCGCGATCGACCTGCTGGCCGTCTTCGCCACCGTGTTCGGCTCGGCGACCAGCCTCGGCCTCGGCGCGCTCCAGGTCGCCGCCGGCCTCGACCTGGTGGCGGGGATTCCGGACACGACCGCGGTGGAGCTGGTGGTGATCGGCGCGCTCACCCTGGCCTTCGTCATCTCCGCCTTCTCCGGGCTGCACCGGGGCATCAAGTGGCTCTCCACCACCAACGTGCTGTTGGCGGTGCTGCTGATGCTCTTCGTCTTCGCGGTCGGGCCGACCATCTACACGCTGGAGGTCCTGCCGGCCTCGGTCGGCGACTACCTGAGCAACCTGGTCTTCATGTCCACCCGCACCGGGGCCTTCTCCGATCCGTCCTGGCTCGGCTCCTGGACGATCTTCTACTGGGCGTGGTGGATCTCCTGGGCGCCCTTCGTGGGCACCTTCATCGCCCGCATCTCCCGGGGCCGCACGGTCCGGCAGTTCGTCGTCGGGGTGCTGCTGGTGCCGAGCGGGGCCAGCGCGGTCTGGTTCGCCGTGATGGGCGGGAGCGGGCTGCGGGCGCAGGCCACCGGAGCCCGGGACCTGGTCGCCGACGTCGGGGCGGGCACCGAGCAGGCTCTCTTCGGCCTGCTGGACGCGCTGCCGCTGGCGACGTTGACCAGCGTGCTGGCCATGGTGCTGATCGCGCTGTACTTCGTCACCAGCGCCGACTCGGCGTCCCTGGTGCTCGGCTCGCTGACCTCCCGGGGCGCGCTGCGCCCGCACCGCGTGCTGGTGGTGGTCTGGGGCGTGCTGATCGGCGCGGTCGCCGCCGTACTGCTGCTGGTGGGCGGGCTGGACGCGCTGCAACAGGCGACCATCCTCGTCGCCCTGCCCTTCGTCGTGGTGATGCTCGGCCTGGCCGTCGCGCTGGTCCGGGACATGGCCCGGGACCCGGCGGTCAACCCGCCGCCGCGGGTCCGCCGCTCCGGCCTGGCCGCGGCCGTCCGGGCGGCCCGGTCGTACGACGAGGAGGACCCGCCGCCGGTGCGGCGCTACCTGCGGCGCCCGCGCTGAGCCGGCGCAGCGCCGCGCCGGGCGGCCGTGACCCGGCCGGGCGGGGGCGGCCGTCGCGGGCGCGAGCGCCGAGGTGACGGCGGTGGTCGCCACACGCGGCGTCCCCCGGCGGCACGGCGTCGGTGCGGCAGGGCAGGATGTACGCCGAGGGGGTGGCGGACATGGCTGGGCGGATCCGGGACGAGGACATCGCGCTGGTCCGGGAACGCAGCTCGATCGCCGACGTCATCTCCGAGACGGTGACCCTGAGGTCGGCCGGCAGCGGCAACCTCAAGGGGCTGTGCCCGTTCCACGACGAGAAGAGCCCGTCGTTCAACGTCTCGCCCGCCCGCAACGTCTGGTACTGCTTCGGCTGCGGCGCCGGCGGCGACGCGATCAAGTTCCTGATGGACGCCGAGCACCTCAGCTTCGTCGAGTCGGTCGAGCGGCTCGCCGACCGCGCCGGCCTCCAGCTGCGCTACGTCGAGAACGACTCCGCCGCGCCGCGCCCGCGCCCGCAGCAGGGGCAGCGGCAGCGTCTCGTCGCCGCGCACGCCGCCGCCGTCGAGTTCTACCGCGGCCAGCTCACCACCGCCGGCGCGCGTCCGGCCCGGGAGTTCCTGGCCCGGCGCGGCTTCGACCGGGCCGCCGCCGAGCGTTACGGCTGCGGCTTCGCACCCGACGCCTGGGACCTGCTCACCAAGCACCTGCGCCAGCAGGGCTTCAGCCACGACGAGCTGGTCACCGCCGGGCTGTCCCGCCCGTCGCGCTCCGGCACGCTGATCGACCGGTTCCGCCGCCGGCTGATGTGGCCGATCCGCGACCTGACCGGCGACGTGATCGGCTTCGGCGCCCGCAAGCTCTTCGACGACGACGACGGCCCGAAGTACCTGAACACCCCCGAGACGCCGATCTACAAGAAGTCGCACGTCCTCTACGGGATCGACCAGGCCAAGCGGGAGATCGCCAAGCAGGGCAAGGTGGTGGTGGTCGAGGGCTACACCGACGTGATGGCCTGCCACCTGGCCGGGGTCCCGACGGCTGTGGCGACCTGCGGCACGGCGTTCGGCGGGGACCACATCGGGGTGCTGCGCCGGCTGCTGATGGACACCGACGACGTGGCCGGCGAGATCATCTTCACCTTCGACGGGGACGCCGCCGGCCAGAAGGCCGCCCTGCGCGCCTTCGAGGACGACCAGCGCTTCGTCGGGCGTACCTTCATCGCGGTCAGCCCCGACAACATGGATCCCTGCGACCTGCGGCTGGCCAAGGGCGACCTGGCCGTCCGCGACCTGGTGGCCCGCCGCGAGCCGCTTGTCGACTTCGCGCTGCGGCACGTGATCAACCGCTTCGACCTCGACACCGTCGACGGCCGGGTCGAGGCGATGCGCCGGGCCGCGCCGCTGGTCGCCAAGCTCAAGGACCGGGAGAAGCGCCCGGAGTACGTGCGCAAGCTCGCCGGTGACCTCGGCATGGAGATCGAGCCGGTGCAGCGGGCCGTGCTCGCCGCCGCGTCGCCCACCCCCGGCCGGGAGGCCGCGCCGGCGCCCCGACCCGCCCGGCCGGAGCCGGTCGTCGACAACCCGCACTCGATGGTCGAGCGGGAGGCGCTGAAGCTCGCCCTCCAGGAGCCGGTGCTGGCCGGGCCGATGTTCGACGCGGTCGAGGCGTCGGAGTACCGGCACCCCGTGCACGTGGCGGTGCGGGCGGCCGTCGCGGCGGTCGGCGGGGTCGCCACGGCCACCGGCGGCGCGGTCTGGATCGAGTCGGTCCGCGACGCCTGCGAGGACCTGGCCGCCCGGGCGCTCGTCGGCGAGCTGGCCGTGGAGCCGCTGCGCATCGACGGCGAGCCCGACCCGCGCTACGTCTCGGTCACCATGGCCCGGTTGCAGTGGGGCTCGGTGACCAGCCGGATCAGGGACCTGAAGTCCCGGATCCAGCGGATCAACCCGGTCAACAACAAGGACGAGTACTTCGCCGCCTTCGGGGAGCTGCTGTCGCTGGAACAGCACGCCCGGGCGTTGCGCGAGCAGGCCGCGGGAGGACTGTAGATGGGACTGTTCCGCCGCAAGCCGAAGCTGCCCGCGGCCCAGCGGCCGCCGCTCGCCGCCGAGGAGCGGGTGCTCGCCTGGGCCGCCGTCGGCGACGGCCAGGGCGACGGGGTCGTCGTGGCCAGCAACCTCGGCCTATGGCTGCCCGGCCGGGCGGAGAGGCTGGGCTGGCACGACATCCTCAAGGCGGTCTGGTCCGGCCGGCAGCTCACGGTGACCCCGGCCGAGGTGTCCGCCGAGCGCGACGGCTACCTGGTGGTGGCCGACGGCCCGGCCGAGAGCCACCTGCTGCTCGACCCAGGGGAGCTGCCGCACCAGGTGCGGGAGCGGGTCACCCGGTCGGTGGCGTACACGCAGCACCGCCCGGTGCCCGGCGGCGCCGGCCGGGTCGCGGCGCGCCGGGTGCCCGGGGTGGACGGCCTGACGTGGACGGTCCGTCTCGACCCCGGCACCCCGGCCGACGACCCCGAGGTGCTCGCCGAGACCGACCGCCTCGTGGCGGAGGCCCGCGCCGCCACCGCCCCGGCGGACGTCTGACCGGCGCGGGTCACCCGCGCTGGTAGAACCGCGCGGCCCCGGGGTGCAGCGGGATCGGGTCGGTGCCCGAGGCGCTCTGCTGGGTGAAGTTGCCGGCCTCGGGGTGCACCTTGACCAGGTCGGCCTGGTAGGCGAAGAGCAGCCGGGTCAGGTCGTACGCCAGCTGTTCGGGCATGTCGGCGCTGACCAGGATGACGTTCGCCACCGTGACCGTCGGCGTGCCGCTCCTCGTCTTGTAGACCTCCTTCGGCAGCTCCGCCGTGGTGTAGACCGAGCCGTGGCGCGCGGTGAGCGGCTCCATCAGGTCGACGATCGGCAGCAGCGCGTACCTGCCGGGTGCGCTGGCCAGCAGGTCGGCGATGCCCGGCGTGGGCAGGCCACCCGAGAAGAACATCGCGTCGAGCGTGCCGGCCCGCATCCGCTTCACGGTCTCCGGCAGGGAGAGCGTGGCCCGGACGACGTCCCGGTCCGGGTCGAGGCCGGCGGCGGTCAGCAGACGCCCGGCGATGATGTCCGTGCCGGACTTCGGCGAGCCGGTGGAGACCCGCTTCCCGCGCAGTCCCGACAGCCTGGTGACCTTCGCGTCGGCGCGGACGATGACGTGGGTGTAGTTGCTGTAGACCCGGGCCAACGCCCGCACCGGCTGGGGCTGGCCGTCGAAGGCCCCGCGCCCCGCGGCGGCGTCGGCCGCCGTGTCGGCGAGGCTGAAGGCGATCTCCATGTCGCCGCTGGCCAGGCGGTTGATGTTCTCCACCGACGCGCCGGTCGGCTCGGCCCGTGCCTCGTAGCCGGGCAGGTGCCGGCTGATCACGTCCGCGTAGCCGCCGCCGAGCTGGTAGTAGACGCCGGTGGTGTTGCCGGTGGCGAGGAAGATCCGGCCACCGTGCCAGGGCTGCGGCCCGGCCTCGGTCGCGCCGCAACCGGCGACGAGCACGGCCGCCAGCAGGGCCGCCAGCAACCGGGAGGACCGTCCGATCACGCCCGGACCGCCGGCTCCAGGGCCTCCGCCACCCGCTGGACCAGCATGGCGGTCTCGTAGCCGATCTGGCCGAGGTCGCAGCCGGGCGCGGCGAGCACCCCGACGAGCGCGCGCTCGCCGACCGCCATCACCAGCATCACCCCGCCGTCCATGTCGACGATCTGCTGGCGTACGCGGCCCGCCGACATCAGCCGGGCGGCACCGACGGTCAGGCTGGCCAGGCCGCTGATCACGGCGGAGAGCTGGTCCACCTGGTCGGGCGCGAGGTGGGGTGAGGCCGCCAGCCGCAGCCCGTCGCCGGAGACCGCGAGGGCGTGCGACACGTCCGGCACCTGTTCGGCGAAGTTGGCCAGGAGCCAGTCCAGGCCGGCGCTCACGGATGGGGTCATGGGATTCTCCTGGGGGGTGTCGTCTGGGTACGTCGGGTCGCCGCGGCCACTCCCTCGGCGAGCGAGGACAGCCGGGACCGCACGACCTCGGGGTCGAGCAGGTCGCCCGCCGGCCGCGCCGTCGGGGCCTCGTGCAGCGCGGCCGGCAGCTGGCCGCCCCGGGTGCGGCGTGGCAGCCCGGCCCCGGTGAGCGGGGGCGGCGCGGGCGGGGCCGACGCGGGACGGGACGGCGGCATCGCGGCGCCGCCACCCGACCCGGTCGGGCGCGCGCCGAGCACCGGGAGCGTGATCGTCGGCGCGTGGTGGACGCTGGTCAGGTCGGGCAGGGTGGCGGGACCGCCGGCCCCGGTCCGGGGCCGGAACCAGGCCGTCTGGGCGGGGACGACCGGCGCCTGCGTACGCACGGGCGGCGGCGCCTGCGCGGGCACCGTCCGGACGGGTGGCGCCGGCGCGCGCACCTGCGGGGCGGCCTGCGCGGGGGCCCGTACCTCCGGGGCGGTACGCGGGGCGACGTCCTCGACGCGGGTCAGTGCCGACTCCGGGATCTCCACCTGCGCGACGGTGCCCGCGCCGCTGTTGCGCAGCTGCACCCGCACCCCGTGCCGGGCCGCCAGGTGGGCCACCACGTGCAGGCCCATGCTGCCGGCGGAGGCGCTGGAGAGCATCGCGGGGGCGAGCAACCGCTCGTTGATCGAGGCGAGGCGGCTGTCGCTGATGCCGATGCCCTGGTCGTGCACGCGCAGCGTGAGGCCGTCGATCGTGCGCCGGCCATCGACGTGCACCGGGGAGTTCGGCGGGGAGTAGACGGTGGCGTTCTCCAGCAGCTCGGCGAGGAGGTGGACCAGGTTGCCCACGGCGGCCCCGTGCACCGCGGCGGTCGGCACGTCGACCTCCACCCGCGGGTAGTCCTCGATCTCGGAGGCGGCCGCCCGCACCACGTCGGCGAGCAGGTGGGCGCCGTCGTGCGTACGGCCGGGCTCGCCACCCGCGAGCACCAGCAGGTTCTCGCCGTTGCGCCGCATGCGGGCGGCGAGGTGGTCCAGCGCGAAGAGCCGGGCCAGCGCGTCCGGGTCGGTCTCCTCGCGTTCGAACTCGTCGAGCAGCCGCAGCTGCCGGGTGATCAGGGTACGGATGCGCCGGGCCAGGGCCTCGGCCATCCGGGTCACGTCCATCCGCACCTCGGCCTGTTCACCGGCCAGGCGCAGAGCGGCCCGGTTCACCGTGTCGAAGGCCTGGGCGACCTGGGCGATCTCGTCCCGGCCCTGCCCGATGCCGGCGGTCAACCGGGTGGCCGCGCCGTCGGTCGGCGCGCCGTCACCGGAGGCGATGGCGGTGATCCGCTCCGGCAGCTCGCGGTGCGCCATGGCGAGCGCCGCGACCCGCAGCCGGCGCAGGCGACGGCTGGTGCGGACGGCGAGCAGCACGGCGGCGGTCAACGACGCCAGCGCGACGGCGGTGGTCGCGCCACCGGTGACCAGGGCCCGCCGCTGGGCGTCGCGGGCCAGCCCGGCGGCCTTGCGGTCGAGTTCCTCGGAGAGTTCCCGGCCGAGCAGGTTGTAGCGCCGGATGGCCCCGCTCTGGGCCACGTACCAGGCGTCGCCGTCGGTCCTCAGCCCGGCGGGCTCGGACTCCACGTTGAGCGCGCTGTCGCGCATCCGGCGGGCGGTGGAGACGTCGGTCCCGGCCACCAGCCGGGTGTACGCGTCCGCCGCCGGCCGGCCCGCGATCCGGGAGAACTCGGCCTGACGCTGCTCCTGCGCGCCCCGCAACTGGCCGAGGCGGACCAGTTCCCCGTTCACCAGCGCGCCCCGCACGAAGACGGCGCGGAGCAGGTCGCGTTCCACGGCGGCGAGGTGTTCCTGGGCGGCCACGGCCGCCACCTCCCGGGCCCCGTTGGCCAGCTCCCGGTCGCGCAGCTGGGCGGGCAGCGCGTCGGCGACGGCGAGCAGCGACTCGACAAGCGAGAGGTAGGCCGGGTCGGCGGTGGTGCCGCCCAGCGCGGACCCGCGGGCCGGTTCGAGCTGGCCGAGCTGCGCGTCGGCGCCGTCGAGCACCTGGCGCAGGTCGGGGGCGGCGCGGCGGGCGTCCCGGCTGGCGCCGCGGTAGCGCTCGACGGACGCGTCGACCCGCCGTCGCTGCGCGTCGACGAGGGGCCGTCCGCTGCTGCCGCCCCGCTGGCGCAGGGCCGCCGTCTCGCCGAGTTCCCGTTCCAGCTCGTGCACGAGGCGCACGGTGGCCGTCGCGGTGCCGGCCAGCACCCGGGCGCGGTCCGCGTCGTCGGAGGCGTCCAGGGCGGTGGCGGTCTGGGCCGCCCCCAGCACCACCAGGCCGACCGTGGCCACCAGGATGGGCGCGAGCAGCTGGGTGCGTACCGACCACAGCCGGTCGGTGTGGTCGGCGGGCCGGTGGTGCCGGCGTACGCGGCCGGGGGTGGGGAGCGACACTCGGGCCCTCCGGGGTCAGGTTCGGGGGCGCCGGGCCCGGGCGCGAGGCCCGGACCCGGCGCCGGGGATCAGCGTGCGCCGAGGTCCTGCAACGCCTTGTCCGCGCCGCGGTGCAGCGGTACGGGGTCGGTCTTGCGGGCGTTGTCCAGGCTGATGCCCTTGGCGGCCGGGTTCGCCTGGGCCAGGGCGTCCTTCTTGTCGAACACCGTCCGGGTGATCGCGCAGGCCACGTTCGCGTTGAGGTCCTTGCGGACCAGCAGCACGTTCGGCACCACGATGGTCGGGGTGTCCGCGGCGGTCTTGTAGACGTCCGCGCGGATGGTCCCGGCCTGGTACGCCGGGTTGAGCTCGGTCATCTTGGGCAGCAGCGGGGTGATGTCGATGAACTTCACCTTGTCCCCGGCGGTGGTGAACAGGTCGGTCAGCCCGCCCGTGGGCACCCCGCCCGACCAGAACAGCCCGTCGACGCTGCCGTCCTTGACGCCCTCGACGCTCTTGGTCAGGTCGAGCCGCTGCGCCTGGACGTCCTTGGCCGGGTCGAGGCCGGCGGCCTCCAGCAGCCGGTTGGCGATGACCTCGGTGCCGGACTTCGGGGAGCCGGTGGAGATCTTCTTGCCCTTCATGTCGGCGACCGAGTTGATCCCCGAGTCGGCCCGGACGACGACCTGCGTGTAGTTGTCGTAGATCCGGGCGAGCGCCTCGACCGGCTGCGGGGCCGTGAAGCTGCCCTTGCCCTGCACCGCGTTGACCGCCGTGTCGAACAGCGAGAAGGCGACGTCGTACTGTCCGCCGACGAGCTGTTCGATGTTCTGCACCGAGGCGCCGGTCTCGGCGGCGGTGCCGGTCAGCTTGCCCTCGGTCGCCCCGGAGAGCTGACCGGCCAGGGCGTTGCCGACCACGTAGTAGACGCCGGTGGCGTTGCCGGTGGCGATGCCGACGCGGGTGCTGTCGGTGACCTTGCAGGTGATCTCACTGGCGGCGTCGTCCTTGGTCGCGCCGTCCTGACGGCCTCCGCAGCCGGCGGTGCCCGCGGCGACGAGGGCCAGCGCGCCAACCCCCGCGGCGAGCCGCATGTTGATCCGTCTCACTGTTTTTCCTCCCCATGGTTCACCGTTGGTACTGCTGACGGCCCGCCGTTCCGGCCGGCGGATCCGCGTCTGACGAGCACGCCCGCCACCATGACGGCGGCCAGGGCGGCGCCGATCGCGACGGGCACGGGTTCGAGCCAGAGCAGCGTGAGCCCGGCGAGCGCGCCGACGATCCGCTCCGGCGTGCCGGCCGGGCCGACGCCGGGCAGCCAGCCGCCCGCCGCGACCGCGAGCACGGCGACGCTGAGGGCGGCGACCGTCGCGGCGACGGCTATCCGCTGCGGGCCCCCGATGCCGAGCAGCCCGAGGCCGGTCGGGGTGACCACGAAGGCGAGCGGGATGAGGTAGGCCGGCAGGGCGTACCGCAGGGTCTGCCACATGGTCGGCACCAGCCGGCCGCCGGTCACCGCGGCGGCGGCGACCGCGGCGAGCGCGGTCGGCGGGGACGCCTCGGACAGCACCGCGAAGTAGAAGACGAACATCGCCGCGGCGGGCGCGGTGACGCCCAGGTCCAGCAGGGCCGGGCCGATGATCACCCAGCCGATCACGAACGACGCGGTGACCGGCACGGCCAGGCCGAGCAGGGTGAGGGCGACGGCGGCGAGCAGCGCGGTGAGCGCCAGCACCACGGCCGGCTCGGAGCTGACGGCCTGGGCGCCGCTGACCAGCAGCGCCGCCGCCTGGGGGCCGAGGCCGGTCTTGGTGGTGGTGGCGGTGATGATGCCCGCGGCGGCGCAGACCGCGCTCACCGCGAGGACCCCGCGCACCCCGGCGCTGAGCGCGGCGAGCAGGCGGGGCGGGGTGAGCCGGTGCCGACGGTCGAGGAAGGACAGCACGGCGGCCAGGATGGTGGCCAGCACCACGGCCTTCGTCGCGGAGAAGCCGACGGCCAGCAGCCCGACGATCGCGAAGAGCGAGAGGAAGTGGTAGCCGAACCGGGCCAGCAGCCGGCCGGCGGAGGTCGTGTCGATCACCACCGGCCGCACGCCCGAGCGCCGGGCGTCGATCTCGACCGCGAGGAGGATGCCGAGGTAGTAGAGCACCGTCGGGACGGTCGCCCAGCCGAGCACCTGGAGGTACGACACGCCGAGGTACTCGGCGATGATGAAGGCCGCCGCGCCGAGGGTGGGCGGGGAGAGGATCGCCCCGACGCCGGCCGCGGCGAGCATGCCGCCCGCCCGCTCCGGCGGGTAGCCGGCGCGGCGCAGCACGGGCCAGGTGACCGCGCCGATGCTGACGGTCGTCGCCGCGCCGGAGCCGGAGACGGTGCCGAGCAGGAACCCGGAGGCGACGGCGGTGCGCCCGGCGGCCGTGCGCGAGCGCCGGAAGGCGGCGGCGGAGAGCTCCACGAAGAACCGGCCGGCCCCGGAGAGGTCCAGCACCGCGCCGTAGATGGTGAACAGCACGATGTACGTCGCCGCGACGTCGAGCGGGGTGCCGTAGAAGCCGCTGTCGGAGTTGTAGAGGCCGTCGACGATCTGCCCGAAGTCGAGGCCGGCGTGGGCCACCGGCCAGGACTGGGGCAGCAGCCCGCCGTAGTAGCCGTAGCCGAGGAAGACCACGCAGACGGCCGGCAGGATCCAGCCGGTGGTGCGCCGGCACGCCTCCAGCAGCAGGATCAGCAGGACGGTGCCCATCGCCACGTCCACGCCGACGAGCAGGCCCTGCCGGTCGAGGAAGGCGTCGTACCCGCCGCCGCCGTCGCCCAGGTCGACGGGCAGCACCGGGTAGAGGCAGCTGACCAGCGCCGCGCCGGCCAGGATCCAGTCCGGCAGGGTGGGGCCCCGGCGCGTGGGGCGCTCCGCCGGTACCGCGTCGCCCGGCCCGGTCGCGTCCGTGCGGCGCAGCCGCCGGGGCAGGCGCAGATCCGCCGGGTAGGCCAGGAAGACCATCGGCAGGATGCCGGCCAGGAAGATGACCAGGTAGAACTTGCTCCCCTGCGGCAGCGGGTAGAACACCTGCCAGAGGGCGAGCAGCGCGATCGCCAACGTCGTTCCGGTGACCAGCACGCCGATCGGCCCGGCGAGTTGCCGCCCGGGCTTTTCGTCCTCGAACTGCGCGGCGAGTTCCCGTGGATCGGGCGCGGCACCGTCTGGATCGGACCGATTGTCCGTCTCGGGCGGCAACGGAACCGGACCGCCATCCGGGGTGGACTCGGGGCCCACGGTGGACGGCTGCGGGGCGGGTTCGCCGGAGGAACGCACTGGTGGCACGAGGGGGCACGATACGCGAATTAGATACCGGGCGGAACATTGCTGATCATGATTGCAGCCAGTAATTAATTGGGACTCATGATTACGCAGAGAGACTGTAATTGGGTCCAGATATGCGGCAGGATGCACGCCCTGATTGGTAAGAATGCGGCAAGCCGGGAGCGGGGCGTATCCGATGCGTCCACTCTGGTCCGGTAGCGGCGCGTTTCCGGCCCACCTCCGCGCGGCCGTCGCCGCGCCGTCGGCATCGCATGAGGCCATGACGCAGGGTAGTTTTCGTCGCTCTCCGTTGCCGGATGGGCCCTGACCAGGGCGCCTGTACCCCTACCGCCCCGGCCCCTATCACCCCGGCGACGGACCCGCCCGGACCCGGTGGGGGTGTCGGAGCCGTCCGGTGGGGGGTGTCGGATCCGGAGGTTAGGGTCGGGCGATGACCACGGCTCCACCACTCATCCAGGCGCGGGCGCTGGTGAAGCGGTTCGGCGACTTCACCGCCGTCGACGGCATCGACGTCGAGGTGCGGGCCGGCGAGGCGTTCGGCTTCCTCGGGCCCAATGGCGCCGGCAAGTCCTCCACCATGCGGATGATCGGCTGCACCTCCCCGCCCAGCGGGGGCGAGCTGCGCATCCTCGGCATGGATCCGGTGCGCGACGGGCCGGCGATCCGGGCCCGCCTGGGCGTCTGCCCGCAGCTCGACAACCTGGATCCCGAGCTGACCGTCCAGGAGAACCTCACCACCTACGCGCGCTACTTCGGCATCTCCCGCCGGGTGGCCCGGGCGCGGGCCGCCGAGCTGCTCGACTTCGTCCAGCTCATCGAGCGGGCCGACAGCAGGGTGGAGCCGCTCTCGGGCGGCATGAAGCGGCGGCTGACCATCGCCCGCGCGCTGGTCAACGAGCCCGAGATCGTCCTGCTCGACGAGCCGACGACCGGCCTGGACCCGCAGGCCCGGCACCTGGTGTGGGAGCGGCTGTTCCGGCTCAAGCAGCAGGGCGTCACGTTGGTCCTCACCACGCACTACATGGACGAGGCGGAGCAGCTCTGCGACCGCCTGGTGGTGATGGACGGCGGGCGGATCGTCGCCGAGGGCTCGCCCCGGGCGCTGATCGACCGGCACTCCACCCGGGAGGTCGTCGAGCTGCGGTTCGCCGCCGAGTCCCAGGAGGCGTTCGCCGGCAAGCTCGACGGGCTGGGGGAGCGGGTCGAGGTGCTGCCCGACCGGATCCTGCTCTACGTGCCCGACGGCGACGCGGCCGTCGCCGAGGTCGGCGAGCGGGGGCTGCACCCGGCCAACGTGCTGGTCCGGCGCAGCAGCCTGGAGGACGTCTTCCTCCACCTCACCGGCCGCACCCTGGTCGACTGACAGCGCGTCCGGTCGCTGGTCGTCGGTCGTTCGCGATCCGGTGCCGGTCGCCCGGCGCCACCGGGTGGGTGCGGCGGCGCCGGCCGTTACGTAGCATCGGCGGGCCGGCGGCACGTCGACCGCCCGCCGACGCACACGGGGGTGTCATGTCGGAGTTGGAGTTCCAGTCCCGCCGCCAGGCCGGGCTCGCCGCGCTCTATCTGGGCGTCTTCGCGACGATCTGGTTCAGCGTGCCGGCCGCCGAGCAGCCGCTGCGCGCCCTGCTGGTGGTCGCGAGCGGCGCGGCCCTGGTCACGGCGGTGATCGGCGCCGTCGTCGTGGCCCGCAGCCGGGGAGCCGGGGGCGTCGCGCACGACCGCGCCGCCGATCGCCGCTACCTCCTGATCGTCCTGGCCGAGTTCGCCGCCGCCGGGCTCGGCGCCGTCGTGCTCGCCCTCGTCGGCTGGTCGGAGTTCATCCCGGTGCTGGTCGGCGCCGTCGTGGGGCTGCACTTCTTCCCCCTCGTCCCGGTACTGCGCGACCCGCTGCTGTGGCCGCTCGGGGTGGCGGTGTGCGCCGTCGCCGTGGCCGGGCTGGTCACCGCGCTCGTCTCGGCGGTGCCGGCGGGGCTCGTCGTCGGCACCGGCACCGGGCTGCTGCTGCTCGCCTACGCGGTGCAGGCGCTGCTGCGCGCGGCCCGTAAGCGCTGACGGGGCGACGGAGTCGCCGGCCTGTCGTACCCGCGAGGTAGGAAGGCCGTGGTGGACGCGGAGCGAGACGGGGGTGGTCGCGTGAGCGTGGCGCAGTCGGCGCGGGAACGCGCGCGCCCGAGATTGCCGCGGGTGCCGGCGCTCGCGGTGCTGGCGCACCATCTCGTCGGCTACCGGCGCACCTGGCGGGCGGGGATCTTCTCGTCGTTCCTGCTGCCGGTGCTGACCGTCCTCGGCTTCGGCGTCGGCGTCGGCTCCTACATCGACCAGGGCATCGACGGGGTGAGCTACCTCGACTGGATCGTGCCCGGCCTGATCGCGTCGACCGCGTTGCAGACGGCCGTCAGCGAGTCGACGTGGCCCGTGTTCGGCAACTTCCAGTGGGTCAGGACCTACGTCGCGCAGAGCGCGGCGCCGCTGCGGGTGGGCGACATCCTCGGCGGGCACCTGGCCTTCGTGGTGTTCCGGGTGGTCACCACCGTCGCGGCGTTCCTGCTGGTGACGGCCCTGTTCGGGGCGCTGCGCTCGCCGTGGGCGCTCGCCGCGCTGCCGGTGACGGCGCTGCTCGGGCTGGCGGTCGCCGCGCCGACCTTCGCGTACGCGTCGGTGGTCTCCGTCGACAGTTGGCTCGCGATGCTGCTCCGCTTCGCGGTGATCCCGATGACGCTCTTCGCCGGCGTGTTCTTCCCCGTCGAGTCGCTGCCCCTGGCGCTGCGCTGGCTGGCGTACGCCACCCCGCTCTGGCACGGCGTCGACCTGTGCCGGGCGGCGGCGCTCGGCGTCGCTCCGCAGTGGTCGGTCGCCGGGCACCTGCTCTACCTCGCGGCCTGGGCGGTCGGCGGCTGGCTGCTGGCCCGGCGCGCGTTCCGTCGCAGGCTGGTCGTCTAGGAGGAGTCGCAGTGGTCGCTCTCGTCCTGCCCCGGCTGGCCGCCGCGTCCCGCCGGTCGGTCTCCGTGGCCGAGCGCAACGTCGCGGCCCTGAAGGCCGTCTACTGGCTGCTGCTCGTCTCCGGGTTCGTGGAGCCGCTGCTCTACCTGCTCTCCATCGGTGTCGGGGTCGGCACGCTGGTCGGCGACCTCACGCTGCCCGGCGGCGAGGTCGTCACCTACGCGGCGTTCGTCGCGCCGGCCATGCTCGCGTCGTCGGCCATGTCCGGCGCGCTGTCGGAGACGACCTTCAACTTCTTCGGCAAGATGAAGCAGATGAAGCTGTACGACGGGGTGATCGCCACCCC
Source organism: Micromonospora reichwaldensis (assembly GCF_031845925.1). Classification (NCBI taxonomy): domain Bacteria; kingdom Bacillati; phylum Actinomycetota; class Actinomycetes; order Micromonosporales; family Micromonosporaceae; genus Micromonospora; species Micromonospora reichwaldensis. The sequence continues at coordinate 24,050 of NZ_JAVRFL010000012.1, forward strand.
GGTGCAGCCGTTCGAGATCGCGCTGGGGGAGCTGCTCTGGGCGATGCTGCGCGGCAGCGCATACTCGGCCGCCTTCCTGGTGGTGATGGTGGTGATGGAGTTGACCACCGCCGCGCGGGCGCTGGTCGCCTTTCCGGCGGCCGTGCTGGTCGGCTTCGCCTTCGGCGCGCTGGGCATGGCGATCACCACCTTCATGCGCAGCTGGCACGACTTCGACCTGATGTCGGCGGCCCAGTTCACCCTCTTCCTCTTCTCCGGCACGTTCGTCCCCGCCGAGGCCTACCCGGCCGCGCTGCGCTGGGCGGTGGAGGTGACGCCGCTCTACCGCGCGGTGCACCTCATCCGCGGCGTCTCGGTGGGCGCGGCCGGCTGGGAGTGGGTGCTCGACGTGCTCTACCTGCTCGCGGCGATGGTCCTGGGGCTGCTGGTCGCCTCGCGCCGGATGAGCAGGTTGCTCTACGGCTAGGGGTTAACGGTGGCCGCTGCCTGGGCATGTCGAGGAGGACTGACACCGACCACGAGGAGGGGCGATGGCCTCCGACGAGTCCTCCACCCGAAGCGGACGCGACCGCGACGATTCCGGGGCGGCGGCCGGCCGGGTGGGCGACCGCCGGACGGGCCGCGCGGACCGGGGATCCGACCCCGTTCGTGCCGAGCGGCACCGCCCGGGTCGTGGCCCGGTCGGGCCCGACGAGGGTCCCGACAGCCCGACCGAGCTGCCGGGCGCCGGTTGGAAGGCCGCGCTGCGCCGCACGGTGCGGGAGTTCCAGGACGACAGCCTGACCGACTGGGCGGCGGCCCTGACGTACTACGGGGTGCTCTCGATCTTCCCCGGCCTGCTGGTGCTGGTCTCGATCCTCGGCCTGCTCGGCCCGCGGGCCACGGAGGGCGTCAAGGAGACGGTCAACGACGTCGTCCCGCAGGACAGCATCCGGCAGATCGTCGAGGGGGCGATCGACCAGGCGCAGCAGAGCGGCGGCTTCGCCGGCTTCGCCGCGATCCTCGGTCTGCTCGCCGCGTTCTGGTCGGCGTCGGGTTACGTCGCCGCGTTCATGCGCGCCTCCAACACCATCTACGACGTGCCGGAGGGGCGGCCGATCTGGAAGACGCTGCCGATCCGCGTCGGGGTGACCGCGGTGATCGGCGTGATGCTGCTGGCCAGCGCGGTGATCGTGGTCTTCACCGGCGGCCTGGCCGAGCAGGTCGGGGAGGCGATCGGGCTGGGCTCCACGGCGGTGACCGTGTGGAACATCGCCAAGTGGCCGGTGCTGCTGCTCCTGGTGAGCCTGATGTTCGCGATCCTCTACTGGGCGTCGCCCAACGCGCGGCACGGCGGCTTCCGCTGGGTCAGCCCCGGAGGCGTGCTGGCGGTGGTCATCTGGTTGGTGATCTCGGGCCTGTTCGCGCTCTACGTCAGCAACTTCGGCTCGTACAACAAGACGTACGGGGCGCTCGCCGGTGTGATCGTCTTCCTGATCTGGCTGTGGCTGAGCAACATCGCGATCCTCCTCGGCGCGGAGTTCGACGCCGAGCTGGAGCGCAGCCGCGCCATCGAGGCGGGCCACTCCCCGGACGAGGAGCCGTACGTCGAGCTGCGCGACGACCGCAAGCTCAAGAAGAAGCGCAACGCCGCCAACCGCAGCTGACCGCGTCGCCCGTCCGCACCCGCCGACGCCCCGCCACCCGTCACCGGTGGCGGGGCGTCGGCGCGCTTCCGCCCGCTCCGGGCCCTGCGCTTTTCCCGATCCTCCCGATGCTTTTGCTCGATCGGACAAAAGTTCGCGTCAAATCGGCCGAAGCTCTGGACACGTGACACGGAACACTCCTACTGTGTCGGCACGACACCTCGGCATCACGTCGATGTGAACGAGCCCGCGAAGAGGTGAGTCCGGTGCGGACGGTCGACCCCCTGCACGTACGGCTGCTGCGGCTGCTCCGTGACGAGGGGGCGGTGTCCCGGGCCGAGCTGGGCGACCGGTTGCAGATGCCCCGTCCCCGGCTGCTGGCGGAGCTGGAACGGCTCGTCGCCCTCGGCTACGTCGCCGAGGCGGGGCTGGCCGCCTCCCGGGGCGGTCGCCGTTCCACCCTGGTCGAGCTGAGCCCGCGCCTGCGCTTCGCCGCCGTCGACCTCGGCGCCAGCTCCATCGACGTCGAGGTGGTCAACGGCCGGCTGGAGCCGGTCGCCGCGTACGCCGAGGCGGCCGACATCCGCACCGGCCCGAAGGTGATCCTCCAGCGGGTCAACGAGCTGCTGCACAAGGCCCGGGTGGACGGCGCCTACGAGCGGCTCGACGCCGTCGGCATCGGGGTGCCCGGCCCGGTCAGCTTCCGCGACGGCGTGCCGGTCTCCCCGCCGATCATGCCGGGGTGGGACCGGTTCCCGGTGCGCGAGCTGCTCACCCGCGAGCACGGCTGCCCGGCGGTGGTCGACAACGACGTCAACATCATGGCCATCGGGGAGCGGCACGGCGGGGTCGCCCACTCTGTGGACGACTTCCTCTTCGTGAAGATCGGCACCGGAATAGGGTGCGGGATCTACCTCAGCGGCGAGGTCTACCGGGGCACCGACGGCTGCGCCGGGGACATCGGCCACATCCAGGTCGACGCGCAGGGCCCCATGTGCTCCTGCGGCAACGTCGGCTGCCTGGAGGCCCTGTTCAGCGGGGCCGCGCTGGCCAAGGACGCGACCGCCGCCGCGCGCAGCGGGGTGTCGCCGGCGCTGGCCGAACGCCTCGCCGCACACGGCGCGGTGACCGCCCTCGACGTCGCCGGGGGCGCCGTCGAGGGGGACGTGACGTGCATCCAGCTGATCCGCGACGGGGGTCGGCGGGTGGGTGGGGTCCTGGCCGGGCTGGTCAGCTTCACCAACCCGTCGATGATCGTGATCGGCGGCGGGCTCGCCCAGCTCGGGCACATCCTCCTCGCCGAGATCCGCAGCGTCGTCTACCGCCGGTCGCTGCCGCTGGCCACCGGCAACCTGCCCGTCGTCCTGTCCGAGCTGGGCCCGCGCGCCGGCGTCGCCGGTGCCGCCGTGCTGGCCAGCGACGTGGCCTTCGCGGAGGCATCATGAGTGAGCAACTGGTCGAGACGCCCGCCGACGCCGTCGCGGGCGAGGTGGTGCTGCGCCTCACCGACGTGGTCAAGACCTTCCCGGGCGTACGGGCCCTGGACGGGGTGCAGCTGGAGGTGCGCGCCGGCGAGGTGCACTGCCTGCTAGGGCAGAACGGCGCCGGCAAGTCCACCCTGATCAAGGTGCTCGCCGGGGTGCACCGGCCCGACTCGGGGCTCGTCGAGTGGCGGGGCGCACCGACCACCTTCGCCAACCCGCAGGCCGCCATGCGCGCCGGCATCGCCACCATCTACCAGGAACTCGACCTGGTCGAGGACCTCTCGGTCGCGGAGAACGCCTTCCTCGGCCACGAGCCGCGCCGGCTCGGCTTCGTCCGGCGGGGCGCCATGGCCCGGCACACCCGGCAGATCCTCGGCCGGCTCGGTCACGCCGAGATCCCGCCCGGGCGGATGGTGCGCGCGCTGCCCGCCGCCGGCAAGCAGATCGTCAGCATGGCCCGCGCGCTCTCCCACGAGGCCCGGCTGATCATCATGGACGAGCCGAGCGCCGTGCTGGCCCACGACGAGGTGGGCAACCTGTTCCGGATCATCCGGGAGCTGACCGCGCAGGGCATCGCCGTCATCTACATCTCGCACCGGCTGGAGGAGATCCGCGAGATCGGCGACCGGGTCACCGTACTCAAGGACGGCCGGACCACCGCGGCGAACCTGTCGGCCCGCGACACCCCGACCCGCGACCTGGTCAGCCGGATGACCGGCCGCACCATCGAGTACGTCTTCCCGGACCGCCCGGCCGGCGCGGCGGGCGGCGCGGAGCTGCTCACGGTCGAGGGGTTGACCCGGGCCGGCGAGTTCGCCGACGTCTCGCTCGGCGTGCGGGCCGGCGAGATCGTCGGCATCGCCGGGCTGGTCGGCTCGGGCCGTTCCGAGCTGCTGGAGACCATCTACGGCGCGCGCCGTGCCGACGCCGGCTCGGTGCGGATGGCCGGCCGGGCGCTGCGCCCCGGCAGCGTCGGCGCGGCGGTGCGGGCCGGCATGGGGATGGCCCCCGAGGAGCGCAAGAGCCAGGCGTTGCTGCTGGGCGAGCCGATCTACCGCAACGTGACCCTGGCGACCTTCGCCCGCTACGCCCGCGCCGGGTTCACCGACGCCGGGCGGGAACGGGCCGAGGCGGACCGGATCGCCGAGAGCCTGGAGCTGCGCCCCCGCGACGTACGCCGGCCGGTGCGCACCCTCTCCGGCGGCAACCAGCAGAAGGTGGTGGTCGGCCGCTGGCTGCTCGGCGACACCCGGCTGCTGCTGCTCGACGAGCCGACCCGGGGCGTCGACGTCGGCGCCCGGGCGGAGCTCTACCAGGTGATCCGGGGGCTGGCCGCGCGCGGCGTCGGGGTGCTGCTGGTCTCCAGCGAGGTCCCCGAGGTGCTCGGCCTGGCCGACCGGGTGCTGGTGATGCGGGAGGGGCGGGTCGTCCACGAGGCCCCGGCCCGCGAACTCGACGAGAACACCGTGCTCGACCTCGTCATGGCGGGGTCCCTGATGGAAGGCGCACCGGCATGACCGAGGGTCCTACTCCCACCGCGGCGCCGGAGCGGGCGGCGCAACTGCCGGCGCAGTCGCCGCCGGTGGACCCGGCGCAGACCGCGGCGGCCGTCGACAAGGTGGCGGCACCGGGCCGGATCTCCTGGTGGCGGGGGGACGGCGGCGAGGGCGCCCGCCGCAACCTCGGCCTGATCGGGGTGCTGGCCGTGCTCGTCGTGATCGGCGCCCTCACCCGCTCCGACCTGTACTCCGATCCCGACTGGGTGTGGGACAACGTCCTGAGCATCCTCAAGCTGGCGGCCGTGGTCGGCGTGGTCACCGTCGGCATGACCTTCGTCATCATCGGCGGCGGCATCGACCTCTCCGTCGGCGCGATCGTCGCGCTGGCCGGCGTCTGGTGCACCACGGTGGCCACCCAGAGCTACGGCGCCGGCGGCATGATCTTCAGCGCGCTCACCGTCGGGCTGGCGGTCGGCCTGGTCAACGGGCTGCTCATCTCGTACGGCCGGCTGGTGCCGTTCATCGCGACCCTCGCCATGCTGGTGGCGGCGCGGGGCCTGGCCGCCGAGATCTCCGACAAGCAGACCCAGGTGTCGGACAACGGCTTCATCAACGGCCTCGCCAGCAACAGCCTGCTGGGCATCCCGCTGCTGGTCTACATCCTCGCCGCCGTGGTGGCCGCCGGCTGGGTGCTGCTCAACCGCACCACCTTCGGCCGGCGTACGGTCGCCGTCGGCGGCAACCCGGAGGCCGCCCGGCTCGCCGGGATCAACGTCCGGCGGCACACCGTGCTGCTCTACGCGCTCTCCGGGCTCTGCTGCGGGATCGCCGCCATCATGCTCACCGCCCAGGCCAACTCGGCGCAGGCGGCGATGGCGAACCTCTACGAGCTGGACGCGATCGCCGCCGCGATCATCGGCGGCACGCTGCTCAGCGGCGGGCGGGGCACCATCATCGGTTCCCTGCTCGGGGTGGTCATCTTCGCCACCATCACCAACCTCTTCGCCATCAACGGCCTCTCCACGGAGGCCCAGAACATGGTCAAGGGCGGCATCATCGTCGCCGCCGTCCTGGTCCAGCAGGTCCAGTTCCGCAGCCTCACCCAGTTCCTGGGCCGCAACCGGCTCACCACCACCTGACCCGCACCGCACCGACCGCGCGGCATCCGGGCCACCTGAGCGACGGTGGCCGGGCACCGCACGCGTTCTTCCGTCCCGCACCGCGAGATTTCCTCCACCACCGTCAACCCAGGAGGTCGTCATGACCCAGCACAGTCGCGACATGTCGCGCCGCCGGCTGCTCTTCGGCGGGGCCGCCGTCGGCGCCGGCGTGCTGCTCGCCGGCTGCACCAGCAACGAGACCAAGCCGACCGAGGCGCAGACCAAGGCGGCGGCCGCGCCGGGCGGCAACAACGAGCCCGGCAAGCGGGTCGTCATCGGCTTCTCCGCGCCGGCCGCCGACCACGGCTGGATCGCCGCCATCACCAACAACGCCAAGGCGCAGGCCGGGGCGTACTCCGACGTGGAGTTCAAGTCGGTCGAGGCCGGCGCGGACGCGGCGGCCCAGCGGGCGGCGCTGTCCACGCTGATCTCGCAGAAGCCGGACGTGATCGTGCTGCTGCCGCACGACGGCAAGGAGCTCAACGCGTTCGGGCTGGAGGCGATGAAGGCCGGGGTCCCGGTGGTCAACCTGGACCGGGCCTTCCCCGACGCGCGGGCCTACCGGCTCCAGATCAAGGGCGACAACTACGGCATGGGCGTGGCCGCCGCCACCTACATGATCGAGCAGTTCAAGGCCAAGGGCGTCAGCAACCCGGTGATCGGCGAGATCGCGGGCATGGACGAGCTGGAGTTGACCCAGGAGCGGTCGAAGGGCTTCGTCGACACCCTGACGGCGAGCGGCTTCAAGGTCGCCAACCGCCGGGCGGCCCGCTTTACGGCCGACTCGGGGCAGCAGGAGGCGGCGCAGCTGCTCCAGGCCCTGCCGAAGATCGACGCGCTCTGGAACCACGACGACGACCAGGGCATCGGCGTGCTGGCCGCGGTCAACCAGAGCGGCCGCAAGGAGTTCTTCATGGTCGGCGGCGCCGGCTCGAAGAAGGCGATGGAGGACATCCAGGCGGACAACACGGTGCTGAAGGCGACGGTGACCTACAGCCCCTCGATGGCCTCCTCGGCCATCTCCCTGGCCCGGCTGATCGGCCAGGGCAGGGGCATGTCCGACCTGGTGGAACTCCAGGTGCCCAAGGAGATCATCCTCGCCTCCGAGACGATCACCAAGGAGAACGCGGGCAGCTACCTCAAGCTCGGGTTCTGATACACGGGGGGAGACCCACCTTGTCCACGACAGACAGAGAACTGCGGGTCGGCATGGTCGGCTACGCGTTCATGGGCGCCGCGCACTCGCAGGCGTGGCGCACCGTGAACCGGGTGTTCGACCTGCCGGCACGGGCCCGGATGTCGCTGATCTGCGGCCGGGACGCCGGGAAGGTGGCCGACGCCGCCGACCGGCTCGGCTGGGACGCGTACACGACCGACTGGCGCGACCTGATCGCCCGGGACGACATCGACGTGGTCGACGTCTGCACGCCCGGGGACAGCCACGCCGAGATCGCCCTCGCCGCGCTGGCCGCCGGCAAGCACGTGCTGTGCGAGAAGCCGTTGGCCAACACGGTCTCCGAGGCCCGGGCGATGGCCGCCGCGGCGGTCACCGCGCAGGCCGCCGGGGTGCGGTCGATGTGCGGGTTCAACTACCGGCGGGTGCCGGCGGTCGCGATGATGCGCCAGCTCGTCGCCGACGGGCGGCTCGGGGTGATCCGGCACGTCCGGGCGACGTACCTGCAGGACTGGATCGTGGACCCGCAGTTCCCCCTCGTGTGGCGGTTGCAGCGGGACAAGGCCGGCTCCGGCGCGCTCGGCGACATCGGCGCGCACATCATCGACCTGACCCAGTACGTCACCGGCCGGCGGATCACCGGGGTCAGCGCGGTCACCGAGACGTTCGTCAAGGAGCGGCCGCTGCCGGCCGGGTCGAGCGGGCTGGCGGCGACGGTGGACGGGGCGACGGCCGACGGCAACGGTGCCGACGGCCACCGCCCGGCCACCGGGGCGGTCACCGTCGACGACGCGGCGGTCTTCGTGGCCCGCCTCGACGGCGGAGTGCTGGCGACGTACGAGGCGAGCCGCTTCGCCACCGGACGCAAGAACGCCCTCCGGGTGGAGATCAACGGCTCGCTGGGCACGGTGGCCTTCGACCTGGAGCGCCTCAACGAGCTGGAGTTCTACGACGCGACGCGACCCGCCGCCGAGCAGGGGTTCAGCCGCATCCTGGTGACCGAGGGGGAGCACCCGTACATGTCCGCGTGGTGGCCGCCCGGCCACCTCATCGGCTACGAGCACTCCTTCACCCACCAGATGCGGGACTTCGTCGAGGCGGTCGCCACCGGCGTCGACCCGGCGCCCTCCTTCGTCGACGGGTTGCAGGTCCAGCTGGTGCTGGACGCGGTGACCCGGTCGGCGGAGCTCGGCTCCTCGTGGACCGAGGTGGAGCCGGCCCTGGCCACGGTCGCCGCCTGAGCCGACTCCGGCGCCGACCGGCGAGGGACCGGCCGCGGTTGCGCCCCGCGGCCGGGACGAGGTCGGAGCCGGAGGACGTGCGGCCGGGCCGGCGTGGCCCGGTGACGCACGAGCAGAACGGTCGTCCGGTGCGGCCGGACCGGGATTCCCCGGTCGCACCGGAGGACCGTCACCACCCGGCGACCGTTGCCGGGCCGTGTCACCCCACGACGTCCGGTCGGCGCGCGCCGTCGTCCCGACCGGCGGATGCGGGGGAGGCAGGGACGGGACGCCGACCGGCCCTGCCTGCCAGCCCCGTCCGTCCGTGCCCGCGCCGGGATCCGGGCCGGGGTCGTCGCCGCCGACGTCGACACCGGACCGGTGGGCTCCTCCCGGGGCGGCCGGCGGACGGGGCCCATCCGCATAGATGCGTATCTTTCCGAACAAACTTCTGATATCTATATAACTCAATGCACGGCTGGTTCCTCCTGATCGGGAAGGAGCACCATGCGTACGGGTGTCTGGCTGGTGGGAGCACGCGGCTCGGTCGCGACCACCAGCATCGTCGGGGCGCTCGCCCTGCGGTCCGGGCTCACCGGCCCGACCGGCTGCGTCACCGAGCTGCCCGACCTGCGCGGGCCCGCCCTGCCGGCCTTCACCGACCTGGTACTCGGCGGGCACGACGTCGTCACCACCCCGCTGGCGAAGCGGGCCGAGACCCTGGCCGCCGCCGGCGTGCTGCCCGGCCGACTGGTCGCCGCCCTCCCCGACGAGCTGGCCGCCGTCGAACGCGAGCTGCGTCCGGCCCCCGCCGGCGGCACCCAGGCGGACCGGGCCGCCGCGACCGTACGCGACCTCACCGACTTCCGCCGCCGGCACGGGCTGGACCGGGTGGTGGTGGTCAACGTCTCGGCCACCGAACCCGCCGCCCGCCCGCACCCGGGCCACGCAGACCCGGGCGCGCTGGCCGCCGCGCTCGCCGGCCCCGACGAGGTGCTGCCGCCCAGCTCCCTCTACGCGTACGCGGCGGTGCGGGCAGGCTGCCCGTACGTCGACTTCACCCCGTCCACCGGGCTGCGACTCCCGGCCCTGGTGGCGCTGGCCGCCGAGTGCGGGATCCCGTACGCCGGGCACGACGGCAAGACGGGGGAGACGCTGGTCAAGTCCGTGCTCGCGCCGATGTTCGCGATGCGGCACCTGGCGGTGCGCTCCTGGTCCGGGGTCAACCTGCTCGGCGGCGGCGACGGCGCCACCCTCGCCGATCCGGCGGCCAACGCGGCCAAGGTGGAGAGCAAGCAGCGGGTGCTCGGCGAGACCCTCGGCCACCTGCCGCAGGGCGGCACCCGGATCGAGTACGTCGAGGCGCTGGGCGACTTCAAGACCGCCTGGGACCTGATCACGTTCGCCGGGTTCCTCGGTACCGGGATGCGGATGGAGTTCACCTGGCACGGCTGCGACTCCGCCCTGGCCGCGCCCCTCGTGCTCGACCTGGCCCGACTCACCGCCGCCGCGCACGCCGCCGGCCACGCCGGCCCCCTGACCGACCTCGCCTTCTTCTTCAAGGACCCGCTCGGCACACCCACCCACTCGCTGGCCGACCAGTGGACCCGACTGTGCGGCTTCGCCCACCGGCTGCACGCGGGAGGCACCGATGCCGCGCCTCGCTGACCTCGCCGAACTGGTCCGGGCGCCGGCCGCGCTCTCGGTGCCCGGGGACGTGGTCGCCGGGGCGGCGGCCGCCGGCACGCTCGGGCGGCGTACGCCCGTGCTGGCCGCCGCGTCCGTCCTGCTCTACTGGGCGGGGATGGCCGCCAACGACTGGGCCGACCGCCGGCTGGACGCCGTCGAACGCCCCGAGCGGCCCATCCCCAGCGGCCGGGTGGCCCCCGGGGCCGCGCTCGGCCTCGCCGCCGGGCTCACCGCCGCCGGGGTCGCGCTGGCCACCGCCGCCGGGGGTCGGCGCGCCGCGACGGTCGCGGTCCCGCTCGCCGCCGCCGTCTGGGGGTACGACCTGGCGGCGAAGTCGACGGCCGCCGGCCCGGCCGTGATGGCCGCCTGCCGGGGGCTGGACGTGCTGCTCGGCGCCACCGGCGGACGGGCGCTGCGGGCGGTGCCGGCGGCGGTCACCGTGGCCGCGCACACGTGGACGGTCACCGCGCTCTCCCGCCGCGAGGTCACCGGCGCCGACGCCGCGCTGCCGCTGCGTACCCTCGCCGGCACCGCCCTGGTCGCTGCGGGCGCCGCCGCCCGGCCCCGCCACGAACGGGCCGCGCTGCCGGCGCTGCTGGCCGGCTGGTACGCGGCCCGCTACGGCGCGGCCCAGGCCCGGGCGGCGGCCGACCCCCGCGCCGGCCGGGTGCGGGCGGCGGTGGGAGCCGGGATCACCGGGCTGCCCGCGTTGCAGGGCGCCCTCACCGCACGCGCCGGGGCCGGGCTGCTGGGGCTGGCGGTGGCGGCGGCCGCGCCGCTCGGCGGCCGGCTCGCCCGAAGGATCTCCCCGACATGACCGCCCCGACCCGTCCCGCGCCGGACCCCCGTGGCACGGCGGTGGCCGGTGCGGCCGACGGCGACGGCGGGCTCCGGTTCGGCTACGGCACCAACGGGTTCGCCAACCACCGGCTGACCGACGCGCTCGCCGTCGTCGCCGACCTGGGCTACCAGGGCGTCGCGCTCACCCTGGACCACGACCACCTCGACCCGTTCGCGCCCGCGCTGGCCCGCCGGGTGGCGGCCGTCGCCCGTCGGCTCGCGGCGCTCGACCTCGCCGTGGTCGTCGAGACCGGCGCCCGCTACCTGCTCGACCCGTGGCACAAGCACGCCCCGACGCTGCTGCACGACGACCCGGCGCGGCGCGTCGAGTTCCTGCGCCGGGCCGTGCGGATCGGCGCCGACCTGGGCGCGGAGGCCGTCTCCCTCTGGTCCGGCGTACGCCCCGACGCTGTCGCACCGGAGACCGCCTGGGACCGGCTGGTCGCCGGCTGCGCGACGGTGGTCGACGCCGCCGAGGCGGCCGGCACGACCCTCGGTTTCGAGCCGGAACCGGGCATGCTGGTCGAGGACATCGCCGGCTGGCGCCGGCTGCGCGGCGCGCTCGGCGATCCGGCCCGCTTCGGCATCACCCTCGACATCGGGCACTGCCGCTGCCTGGAGCCGCGACCGGTCCCCGAGTGCGTACGCGAGGTCGGCCCGTACCTGGTCAACGTGCAGATCGACGACATGCGCCGGGGCGTGCACGAGCACCTGGAGTTCGGCGCGGGGGAGATCGACTTCCCGCCCGTGCTGCGGGCCCTGGGCGACGCCGGCTACCGGGGCCTGGTCGCCGTGGAGCTGCCCCGGCACTCGCACGCCGCCCCTGCCGTCGCGGCCCGCTCGCTCAACTTCCTGCGCGCCGCCGCGAAGGAGGCGGCGCGCCCGGGACCGGGTGCCACCGCGGAGGAGGCGGCACGCCGGCAACGGTGACGGGCCACGTCGGCAGCACGAGGGAGGAGACGGGATGACACCGGATTCACTGCGGGCCGCGCTGCGGGGCGTACCCGAACCCGACTGGCTGGACGGGGCGCTGCGGCGGGTGGCGGCCGAACCGGCGACGATCGACCGGTTCTTCCCGGCCGCCGGGCGGCGCTGCGGCCGGGCACCGCTGCCCGGGGCGCCCGGCTGGAGCGCCGACGAGGCGGCCCGGGCCCTGCTGCTGACCGCGCTGCCGACCGACCACGCGACCCACGCCGGGACCCGCTACCGGCAGGGCGACGCCGCCGAGAAGCGGGCCGTGCTCAAGGCCCTGCCGCTGCTGCCGGTCGGCGCGGCCGGGACGCCGCTGCTGCACGACGCGATCCGCACCAACGACACCCGGCTGTTGGCCGCCGCCCTCGGCCCGTACGCCCGGCACCTCGACCCGGCCGCCTGGCGCCAGGCGGTGCTCAAGTGCGTCTTCACCGGCGTGCCGCTGGCCGTGGTGCACGACCTCGACGCCCGCGCCGACGGCGAACTCGCCGCGATGCTCGCGTCGCTGGCCGCCGAGCGGCAGGCCGCCGGGCGCGCCATGCCGGCGGACGCGACCCACCTGCTCACCCGGCTGCGCGAAATCCAGGAGGCCTGATGCGCATCTTCGACCCGCACATCCACATGACCTCGCGGACCACCGACGACTACGAGCGGATGGCCGCCGCCGGCGTCCGGGCGGTGGTGGAGCCGGCGTTCTGGCTCGGCCAGCCCCGCACCAGCCCCGCCTCCTTCGCCGACTACTTCGACTCGCTGGTCGGCTGGGAGCCGTTCCGGGCCGGGCAGTGCGGGATCCGCCACCACGCCACGGTCGCGCTGAACCCGAAGGAGGCCAACGACCCGCGCTGCCGCCCGGTGCTCGACCTGCTGCCGCGCTACCTCGACAAGGACGCCGTGGTGGCGGTCGGCGAGATCGGCTACGACTCGATGACGCCGGAGGAGGACGAGGCGTTCGCCGCCCAGCTCGCCCTGGCCGTGGCCCACGACCTGCCGGCCCTGGTGCACACCCCGCACCGGGACAAGGCCCGGGGCGTCGAACGCAGCCTCGCCGTCGTCGCCGAGTCCGGCGTCGCGCCGGGCCGGGTGGTGCTCGACCACCTCAACGAGGTGACGGTGGGGCTGGTCCGTGACACCGGCTGCTGGCTGGGCTTCTCCATCTACCCCGACACCAAGATGTCGCCGCCGCGCATGGTGGAGCTGCTGCGGGCGTACGGGACCGAGCGGGTGCTGGTCAACTCGGCGGCCGACTGGGGGCGCTCGGACCCGCTGCTCACCCGGGCCACCGGGGAGGCGATGCTGCTGGCCGGTTTCACCGACGACGACGTGGACCGGGTGCTGTGGCGCAACCCGGTCGAGTTCTACGGCCAGTCCGGGCGGCTCGACCTGACGGACCTGGAGCACGCGGCCGCCGACCCGCCGACCGGCACCTGGGCGGGCAACTCGATCCTGCGCGGCGGCAGCTGATGCGGCTGCGGCACGCCGGCGGCGACACCGTCCACCTCGGCTACTGCACCAACGTGCACCCCGCCGAGGACCTCGCCGGCATTCTGCGCCAACTGGACACCCACGCCGTGCCCGTACGCGAGGCGCTCGGCGCCGACCTGCTCGGCCTCGGGCTGTGGCTGGCCGCCCCGGTCGCCGCCGAGCTGGCCGCCGACCCGGCCGCCCGCCGCCGGCTGCGGGCCGCGCTGACCGCCCGGGGGCTGGAGGTGGTCACGCTCAACGGCTTCCCGTACGCGGCCTTCCAGGCTCCCGTGGTCAAGGGCGACGTCTACCACCCGGACTGGACGACGCCCGCTCGGCTCGCGTACACCCTGGACCTGGCCCGGGTGCTCGCCGACCTGCTGCCCGACGACGCGGCCCGGGGCTCGGTCTCCACCCTGCCGCTGGCCTGGCGGCGGCCCTGGGACGCCGCCAGTGCCGACGGCGCCCGGCGCCGGCTCGACCAGCTCGCGGCCGGTCTCGCGGCCGTCGAGCGGGCAACCGGCCGCAGCGTCCGGGTCGGGTTCGAGCCGGAGCCGGGCTGCGTGGTGGAGAGCAGCGGCCAGGCCGTCGCGGCCCTGTCCGGCGTGGACACCGACCGGCTCGGCGTCTGCCTGGACCTGGCCCACCTCGCCTGCGCCTGGGAGGCGCCGGCCGAGGCGCTGGGCCGGCTGCGCACGGCCGGGCTGCCGGTGGTGAAGGTGCAGGTCTCGGCCGCCATCGAGGCGCCCGCCGGGGCGACGCCGGCGCTGCGCCGCTGGGTGGAGCCGCGCTTCCTGCACCAGACCCGCGCGGCCGGCTGCGCGGGCGCGGCCGACCCCGCCGACCCCGCCCACGCCGCCGACGACCTGGACGCCGCCCTGGCCGCGCGGCTGCCCGGGCCGTGGCGGGTGCACTACCACGTGCCGCTGCACGCCCCGCCCGAGCCGCCGCTGGGCTCGACCCTGCCGGTGCTGCGCGCCGCGCTGGCCGCGCTCTACGCCGGGCCGGAGGCGGGCTGCGACCACCTCGACGTCGAGACGTACACCTGGGGGGTGCTGCCGGCCGCGCGGCGCCCGCGCACCGACGCGGAGCTGGCCGCCGGCATCGCCGCGGAGCTGGCCTTCGCCCGCGCCGAGCTGCTCGCCCTGGGCCTGGCGCCGGCGGGCCGGGCGACCCCGGCGACGGCGGAGGTACGGCGATGAGCGGGCGGCAGCGAGCGGACCGTCGACACGGCGCGGGGGTGCCGGCATGAGCCGGCGGCTGGTGGTGCTGGACGTGGTGGGGCTGACCCCGCGCCTGCTGGCGCACATGCCCCGGCTGCGCGCGGTCGCCGACGCCGGCTTCCGCGCGGAGCTGGGCACCGTGCTGCCCGCGCTGACCTGCCCGGTGCAGTCGACCTTCCTCACCGGGGAACTCCCGGCCGGGCACGGGATCGTCGGCAACGGCTGGTACTTCCGGGACCTCGGCGAGGTGCTGCTCTGGCGGCAGCACCACGCCCTGGTCGGCGGCGAGAAGCTGTGGCAGGCGGCCCGCCGGGTCGAGCCGGGCTGGACGGTCGCCAACGTCTGCTGGTGGTACGCCATGGGCGCCGACGTGGACTGGACGGTCACCCCCCGCCCCGTCTACCGCGCGGACGGGCGCAAGGAGCCGGACTGCTACACCGACCCGCCGGAGCTGCACGACGCCCTCACCGACCGGCTCGGCACCTTCCCGCTGTTCAGCTACTGGGGGCCGGGCGCCGGGCTGGCGTCGTCGGCGTGGATCTGCCGGGCCGCCGAGCGGATCCTCGCCGACCACGCGCCGGACCTGACCCTGGTCTACGTCCCGCACCTCGACTACGACCTGCAACGCTTCGGCCCCTCGTCGCCCCGGGCCGCCGCGGCGGCGGCCGAGCTGGACGGGGTGCTCGGGCCGCTGCTGGACGCCGCCCGCGCCCGCGACGCGACCGTGGTGGTGCTCTCCGAGTACGGCATCACCGACGTCTCCCGGCCGGTCGACGTCAACCGGCTGCTGCGCGCCGAGGGGCTGCTGCGGGTGCACACCCAGGCCGGCATGGAATACCTCGACCCGTGGACCTCGCGGGCCTTCGCGGTGGCCGACCACCAGGTGGCGCACGTCCACGTCCGCGACCCGGCGGACGTGCCGGCGGTGGCGGCGCTCTGCGCGGGGCTGCCCGGGGTGGCCGAGGTGCTCGACGCCGACGGCCGGGCGGCGCACGGGCTGGACCACCCGCGCGCCGGGGAGCTGGTCCTCGTCGCCGAGCCGGACGCCTGGTTCACCTACTACTACTGGCTCGACGACGCCCGCGCGCCCGACTTCGCCCGGCTGGTGGAGATCCACCGGAAGCCGGGTTACGACCCCGCCGAGCTGTTCTTCGACCCGGCCGCGCCGGGTGCGGCGAAGCGGCGGGCCGCCGTGGCGCTGGCCCGCAAGAAGCTCGGGATGCGCTACCTGATGAGCGTGGTGGGGCTGGACGCCGGCGCCCGGGCGGTGCGCGGGTCGCACGGCCGGCTCCCGGCCGACCCCACCGACGGGCCGGTGCTGCTCTGCTCCGATCCGTCCGCCGCCCGGGACCGGGTCGCCGCGACCGAGGTCAAGGCGCTCCTGCTGGAGCTGGCGGGGCTGACGCCGCCGGCGAGCCCCGGCACGGTCCCGCCGCCGCGTCGCGCCGGGCCGGCGTCGGCCGCGCCGCCCACCCCGCCGTCGGCCGCGCCGCCCGGGGAGGAGGCGTGACCGCCGTCGTCGCCCCGACCGACACGAGCGGGCTGCGGGCCCGGTTCGACGCCGCGCTCGCCGCCTTCCTCGACAGGCAGGGCCGGGACTGGCCGGACGGTGCGCCCCGGGGCGTCTTCACCGCGCTGCACCGGTTCGTGCTGGCCGGCGGCAAGCGGCTGCGCCCGCTCTTCTGCTACCAGGGCTGGCGGGGCGCGGGCGGCCCCGACGGCACACCGATCGTGACGGCCGCCGCCGCGTTGGAGCTGTTCCACGCGTTCGCGCTGATCCACGACGACATCCTGGACGGCAGCGACCGCCGCCGGGGCGGGCCGTCGGTGCACCGGCTCTTCGCCGACCTGCACGCCCGCTCGTCCTGGCGCGGCGACCCCGAGGCGTACGGGCGCAACACCGCGCTGCTCTGCGGCGACCTCTGCGCCGCCTGGTCCGACCAGATGTTCCACGAGTGCGGCCTGGACGTCGGGCGGGTGCACCGGGGGTACGCGGTCTACGCGCTGATGCGCACCGAGGTGATCGCGGGGGAGTACCTGGACCTGGTCTCGGGGGTGGGCGACGGGTCGGTGGCGAGCGCGCTGACGGTGGTCCGGATGAAGGCGGCCCGCTACACGGTCACCCGGCCGTTGCAGATCGGGGCGACGCTGGCCGGGGCCGGGCCGGAGCTGCTCGCCGCGCTGGCCGAGTTCGGCGACCCGCTGGGCGACGCGTTCCAACTGCGCGACGACGTGCTGGGGGTCTTCGGTGACCCGACGGTCACCGGCAAGTCGGTCCTGGACGACCTGCGGGAGGGCAAGCCGACGGTGATGATGGCGCTGGCCCGGGGCGCCGCCGACCGGGCGCAGGCCGCGCGGCTGCGGGAGCTGTTCGGCAACCCGGCGCTCGACGGCGACGGCGCCGCCGAGCTGCGGAAGATCATCGAGGGCACCGGGGCCCGCGAGCGGATCGAGGAGATGATCCGGGTACGTGCGGAGGCCGCCCTGGCGGCCCTGGGGTCCACCCCGGTGACCGCCGAGGCCCGTGCCGCCCTGACCGCCCTCGCCGCCCAGGCCGTCGACCGTCCCCGTTGAGTCGCGGCTCCGCGTGGGCGGCGACTTTTGACGGGATCGACAAAAGTTGGTGCCGAATCGGCGGAAGGTATGGACACATCGATGCTCGCCATTTAATGTCGGGCCATCGCGAAAGTGTTTCGTCGAGGTGAACCGGCGGCGCGGGAACCCATCGACTGGTGACCTCCGATCGATGGGGTCCACTCCATCCCTCGTAGGTCGCGGCCGGCCGGGCACGGCACCCCGGCGGGCCGACCGCATCCCCCGCTACGGCATCCGGCGCGACGGCGCGCGCCCGCCCTGGCAGTCACTCGTCAGGAAGGGACGGCACACCAATGTCCACCCAGGACGTCCCCACCCCACGGCTCCGACGACGGTTCTCCGCCGCCTCGGCGCTGCTGCTGGTCGCCACCGCCGGCACGGTCGCCCTCGGCGCCGGCCCGGCCACGCTGGGCGGCCCAGGCCCGGCCCAGGCCCACCCCATCGTCGGCACCGACTTCCAGCAGGTCACTCTCGCCAAGGGCGTCGCCGAGGTGGGCGAGCCCATGACGATCGCGGTGCTGCCGGACCGGTCGGTCCTGCACACCGCCCGCAACGGCACCGTCCGGCGTACGGACTCCGCCGGCACCACCTCCGTGATCGGCACGCTGCCGGTCTACACCCACGACGAGGAGGGGTTGCAGGGCGTCGGGGCCGACCCGAACTTCGCCAGCAACCGGCACATCTACCTCTACTACGCGCCGCCGCTGGCCACCCCGGCCGGCGACGCGCCGGCGACCGGCACCGACTTCTCGGCCTGGCAGGGCGTCAACCGCCTCTCCCGGTTCACCCTCAACGCCGACTTCACGATCAACACCGGCAGCAAGGTCGACATCCTCGACGTGCCCGCCGACCGGGGCATGTGCTGCCACGTCGGCGGCGACATCGACTTCGACGCCGCCGGCAACCTCTACCTCTCCACCGGCGACGACACCAACCCGTTCGACTCGGCCGGGTACGCGCCCATCGACGAGCGCACCAACCGCAACCCCGCGTACGACGCGCAGCGCAGCGCGGCCAACACCAACGACCTGCGCGGCAAGATCCTGCGGATCAAGGTGAACGCCAACGGCACGTACTCGATCCCGGCGGGCAACATGTTCGTCGACTCGGACGCGCGGACCCGCCCCGAGATCTACGCCATGGGCTTCCGCAACCCGTTCCGGATGAGCGTGGACCGGGCCACCGGCATCGTCTACGTGGGCGACTACGGCCCGGACGCCGGCACCACCAGCGCCCGGGGGCCGAGCGGCCAGGTGGAGTTCAACCGGGTCACCGGGCCCGGCAACTACGGCTGGCCGTACTGCACCGGCACCAACACCGCCACCGAGACGTACGCCGAGTGGGACTTCGCCGCCGGGACCGGTGGCGCGAAGTACAACTGCTCCGGTGGGCCGACCAACAACTCGTTCCGCAACACCGGCCTGCCCACCCTGCCCGGCGCGAAGCCGGCCTGGATCCGGTACGCCGGCGACGCCGGCACCCCGCCCGAGTTCGGCGGCGGCTCCGAGTCGCCGATGGGCGGCCCCGTCTACCGCTACGACGCCGCGCTGAACTCCACCACCAAGTTCCCGCAGTCCTTCGACGGGCAGTTCTTCGCCGGCGAACTCGGCCGGGGCTGGGTCAAGCCGATCCACCTCAACGCCGACGGCAGCCCGGGCGGCATCGACACGTTCCCGTGGAACGGCAAGCAGATCATGGACATGGCGTTCGGGCCCGAGGGCGCGCTCTACATCCTCGACTACGGCACCGGGTACTTCAACGGCGACGCCAACTCGGCGCTCTACCGCTACGACTACATCGCCGGCGGCAACCGGGCGCCGACCGCCGTCGCCGCGGCCGACAAGACCTCCGGCGCGGCCCCGCTGACCGTGAACTTCTCCTCGGCCGGGTCCAGCGACCCGGAGGGCGGGGCGCTCACGTACTCCTGGGCGTTCGGCGACGGCACCACCTCGACGGCGGCCAACCCCAGCAAGACGTACACCGCCAACGGCACCTACCAGGTCACCCTGACCGTACGCGACCCGCAGGGCGCCACCGGCACGGCGAACGTGCAGATCGGCGTCGGCAACACCGCGCCCACGGTCACCATCACCAGCCCGGCCAACGGCAAGCTGTTCAGCTACGGCGACACCGTGCCGTTCAGCATCACGGTGACCGACCCGGAGGACCCCGCCATCGACTGCACCAAGGTCAAGATGACGTACGTGCTGGGCCACGACAACCACGGCCACCAGATCACCTCGAAGAACGGCTGCTCCGGCTCGATCACCATCCCCGTCGACGGTGAACACGACGACGCGGCGAACATCTTCGCCGTCTTCGACGCCGAGTACACCGACGCGGGCGGGCTGACCACGCACAAGCAGCACACCCTCCAGCCGCGCAAGCGTCAGGCGGAGCACTTCAAGACCTCCTCCGGCGTCGGCACCTTCGACAAGGGCACCGCCGAGGGCGGCCGGACCGTCGGCGACATCAACAACGGCGACTGGATCGCGTTCGAGCCGTACCGGATCGACAACGCGACCTCGTTCAGCGCGCGGGTCTCCTCGGCCGGCGCCGGCGGCACCCTCCAGGTGCGGGTCGGCTCGCCCACGGGCACCGTGCTCGGCTCCGCGACCGTGCCGGTCACCGGCGCCTGGGACGCGTTCACCACGGTCAGCGGCAGCATCTCCGGGGCGCCGGCCAGCACCGGCACGCTCTACCTCACGTTCGCCGGCACGGGCACCGGCGCGCTCTACGACGTGGACACGTTCGCCTTCACCACCGGCTCGGCGGGGGTCCGCACCGGCCCGGTCGTCGGGCTCGGCGGCAAGTGCCTGGACGTCCGCAACGCGGCCACCGCCGACGGCACCCAGATCCAGATCTACGGCTGCAACGGGTCCGCGGCGCAGACGTGGACGGTGACGCCCAACTCGACGGTGAAGGCGCTGGGCAAGTGCCTGGACATCTCCGGCGGCGCGTCCGCCGACGGCACGAAGATCCAGCTGTACGGCTGCAACGGCACCGGCGCGCAGAACTGGTCGGCCCAGGCGGACGGCACCCTGAAGAACCCGCAGACCGGCAAGTGCCTGGACGTCTCGGGCAACACCCCGACCGACGGCCAGGCCGTGCACCTGTGGACCTGCCACACCGGCGCCAACCAGAAGTGGACCCTGCCCTGATTTGAAAGGAAGGGCCCCCTACTAACGCCTGGTGCACTAGAAGGGGCCCTTCCTAACACCTGTTGGGAGAGCGACATGCACAGACTCCTCCGACCCCTCCTCGGCGCGGCCACCGCCGTCCTCGCCGTCCTCGCCTGCACCACCCCGGCCACGCCGGCCAGCGCCGCCGACGCCCCGTACGACGTGCTGGTCTTCTCCAAGACGGCCGGCTTCCGGCACGACTCCATCGCGGTCGGCACCCAGGCGATCCGCGACCTCGGCGCGGCCAACAACTTCACCGTCACCGCCACCGAGGACGCCGCCCAGTTCACGACCGCCAACCTGTCCCGCTTCGAGGCGGTGGTCTTCCTCAACACCACCGGCGACGTGCTCGACGGCACGCAGCAGAGCGCCTTCGAGTCGTACATCGGTGCCGGCGGCGGGTACGTCGGCGTGCACGCCGCCGCCGACACCGAGTACGGCTGGTCCTTCTACGGCAACCTGGTCGGGGCGTACTTCGCCTCGCACCCGCACATCCAGCCGGCGAACGTGAAGGCGGAGAACCGGGCGCACCCGGCGACCGCGCACCTGCCGCAGACCTGGAACCGCACCGACGAGTGGTACAACTACCAGACCAACGCCCGGTCCACGGCCCGGGTGCTGGCCACCCTCGACGAGTCCTCCTACACGGGCGGCTCGATGGGCGCCGACCATCCGCACTCCTGGTGCAAGACCTACAGCGGCGGCCGGTCCTTCTACACGGGCGGCGGGCACACCCAGGCGTCGTACGCCGAGCCGGCCTTCCGCGCCCACCTGCTCGGCGGCATCCGGTACGCGGCCGGCCGGGCCAAGGCCGACTGCCGGCCCGAGACCGGCTACACGCCGCTCTACAACGGCTCCACCACCGGCTGGTCCCAGGCCGGGCCGGGCAGCTTCAGCAACGCCGACGCCACCCTCACCTCGGTCGGCGGGATGGGCCTGTACTGGTACAGCGCGAAGCAGTTCACCAACTACTCGCTGAAGCTGGACTGGCGGCTGGCCGGCGACGACAACTCGGGTGTCTTCATCGGCTTCCCGGCCTCCAGCGACCCCTGGTCGGCCGTCAACAACGGCTACGAGGTGCAGATCGACGCCACGGACGCGGCCGACCGGACGACCGGCGCCGTCTACACCTTCAAGTCCGCCGACATCGCCGCCCGGGACGCGGCGCTGAACCCGCCGGGGGAGTGGAACACCTATGAGCTGCTCGTCGAGGGCGAGCGCCTCCAGGTCTTCCTGAACGGCGTGAAGATCAACGACTTCACCAACACCGACCCGGTCCGCTCGCTCGCCGGCCACATCGGGCTCCAGAACCACGGCACCGGCGACGACGCCTCGTTCCGCAACATCCGGATCAAGGAACTCGGCGTCAACCCGCCGGTCGGGAACACCGTCCAGGCCGAGGCGTTCAGCTCGGCCTCCGGGGTCTCGCCGTTCACCAAGGCCGGCGCGAACGGCGGGCAGACCCTCGGCCACATCGACCCGGGCGACTGGGCCGCGTACGCCGGGCTCGACCTGACCGGCACGACGTCGCTGCGGGCGCGGGTGGTCTCCGGCGGGCCGGGCGGCACCATCCAGGTGCGTACGGGCTCCGCGACCGGCACCGTCCTCGGCTCGGTGGCGGTGCCCAACACCGGCGGCTGGAACACCTTCGCCGACGTCACGGCCGCCCTCTCCGGTGTGCCGTCCGGCACCGGCACGCTCTACCTGACCTTCACCGGCTCGGGCACCGGGCTCTTCGACGTGGACGACCTCACGCTGGTCAGGTCCGGCGGCAGCGGCGGCGTCGGCCCGATCCGCGGCCTGGGCGGCAAGTGCCTGGACGTACGCAACGGCGCCACGGCCGACGGCACCCAGATCCAGATCCACGGCTGCAACGGGTCCACGGCGCAGACGTGGACGGTGACGCCGAACTCGACGGTGAAGGCGCTGGGCAAGTGCCTGGACGTCTCCGGCGGCGGGTCCGCCGACGGTACGAAGATCCAGTTGTGGACGTGCAACGGCACGGGCGCGCAGAACTGGTCGGCCCAGGCGGACGGGACGCTGAAGAACCCGCAGACCGGCAAGTGCCTGGACGTCTCGGGCAACACCCCGGCCGACGGTCAGGCCGTGCACCTGTGGACCTGCCACACCGGCGCCAACCAGAAGTGGACCCTGCCCTGATCCGCTGACCCTCCCGCCCCTCCCCGCGATCCCGCGGTCCGTCCCCGGCACGGTGTGCGTACCGGGGACGGGCAAGCCGCAGGATCGCGGGGAGGGGCGGGGGCTTTCGTAGGGGGCCCGGCGGTCCTAGAGTGGGGGCGGCGACCGTGGCGGTTGCCGGTGACCGGCGGGAGGCGCAACCCGGCGGGTCCAGGTGCGCCCCGCACCCACCGGTGTCCCGCCGTGGCCCGCCGCCGCACCGGCCCGGCCGGTCGCCCTCGCCCCGGTCACGCACCCACGGAATCCCCCATCAACACAGGGGAGAAGCACCATGGCGCGACCCATCACGCTCTTCACCGGCCAGTGGGCCGATCTTCCGTTCGACGAGGTCTGCCGCCTCGCCTCCGAGTGGGGCTACGACGGGCTGGAGATCGCCTGCTGGGGCGACCACTTCGAGGTCGACAGGGCACTCGCGGACGACTCGTACGTCGAGCGGAAGCGCGAGACGCTGGCGAAGCACAACCTGAAGGTCTTCGCGATCTCCAACCACCTGGTCGGCCAGGCCGTCTGCGACCACCCGATCGACGAGCGGCACCAGGGCATCCTGCCCGCCCGGATCTGGGGCGACGGCGAGCCCGAGGGCGTACGCCGCCGCGCCGCCGAGGAGATCAAGGACACCGCCCGGGCGGCGGCGAAGCTCGGGGTGGACACCGTCGTCGGCTTCACCGGCTCGTCGATCTGGCACACGCTGGCGATGTTCCCGCCGGTGCCGCCGTCGATGATCGAGCGCGGCTACCAGGACTTCGCCGACCGGTGGAACCCGATCCTGGACGTCTTCGACGAGGTGGGCGTGCGCTTCGCCCACGAGGTGCACCCGAGCGAGATCGCGTACGACTACTGGACGACGAAGCGGGCGCTGGAGGCGGTCGGGCACCGGCCCGCGTTCGGGCTGAACTGGGACCCGTCGCACTTCGTCTGGCAGGAGCTGGACCCGGTGAACTTCATCTTCGACTTCGCCGACCGGATCTACCACGTCGACTGCAAGGACGCGAAGGTGCGCACCGGGGACGGGCGGCGGGGCCGGCTCGCCTCGCACCTGCCGTGGGCGGACATGCGGCGCGGCTGGGACTTCGTCTCCACCGGCCACGGCGATGTGCCCTGGGAGGACTGCTTCCGGGCCCTGAACGCGATCGGCTACGCCGGCCCGATCTCGATCGAGTGGGAGGACGCCGGGATGGACCGCCTCGTCGGCGCCCCGGAGGCGTTGCAGTTCGTCCGCCGGCTCGCCTTCGACGCCCCGGCCGCGGCCTTCGACGCCGCGTTCACCAGCAAGGACTGACCGCCCCGGCCGCGGCCTTCGACGCCGCGTTCATTAGCAAGGACTGACCGCCCCCGGGTCGCACCCGAGCGGGCCGGCGTCGGGGGCCCGCACACGAACGGGCCGGTCGCCCGGAGGCGACCGGCCCGCGCGAAGGTGCGATCAGAGGGTGCTGCCGTTGGTGCCCGAGCTGGACGGCTTGCTACGGGGCGTGGCGGTGGTCGACGTCGACCCGGAGGCCGAGGCCGTGCTCGACGACCCGGTGGAGCTCTTCGCGCCGACCGTGGCCGGCGTGCCGGCGAACGCGTCGTCGGCGGCGGTCAGCTCCTGCTTGTGGCCGTTGCTGCTGAGCTTCTCGCCCAGCTTCGACTGGCCGAGCTTGTCCTTGCCCTCGCTGTAGAGGCGGGTCGCCTGGGCCTGCGCGACACCGGCCGCCTCCTGGACGGTCGGGTGGTCGAGCACCTTGCGGCCCCGGATCACCAACTCCTCGTACTTCTCCCGACCGGCACGGGCGCCCAGGACGAATCCCGCAGCCAGCCCGCCAAGGAACATCATCTTTCCGCGCATGGCGGCTCCTTCCGTACCTGACGCGCCGTCGACCGACGGTTACCCCGCCGGAGGCGACCAAATCGCGCCTGCCTTCTCTGTCTGCAGCTAACTACCCATCCTGCTCTCCGCTCATACCTCCTTGTGCCGGGATGACGATTTGTCCGGGTTTATTGTCGTGTGCGCGGGCGCCGATCGAAGCGGTAACCCCCTGGACCAACACCCCCCGGAATCCTGTACTCTTGTGCCGTCGCACGGCGCAGCGAGATCGGCGCCGGACGACGCAACGGTCCCCCGTAGCTCAATTGGCAGAGCAGCCGGCTGTTAACCGGCAGGTTTTTGGTTCGAGTCCAAACGGGGGAGCTTCCACACCAGACGCCCGTCGGCCACGCCGGCGGGCGTTCGCCATTCCCTCACCGCCCGCCGCCCGTCGTGGTGGGGATCGTGCCCGCCAGGTGCGGGACGACCTGTTTCGCCCACTTCGGGGCCGCGCGCCCGGCAGGATGGTCGCTGTCGACGTGGACTCCCGCTGCGTCGATTCATGCGTCGATTCGTGGGTAGGTGTTGAGTGGCCGGGCCGGCTGTCCCGGACGGACGGAGAGCGGGAGGTGCGCGATGCTCGCCGAGACCGATGTCGTCGTGGTCGGCGGCGGCCTGGCCGGGCTCGCCGCGGCCCGGCGGCTGCACCGCGCGGGTGTGCCGTGGCGGCTGCTGGAGGCCGGCGGCCGGCTCGGCGGCCGGGTCGCCACCGACGCGGTCGACGGCTACCTGCTGGATTGGGGCTTCCAGGTGCTCAACACCGCGTACCCCCGGATCGGCGCACTGCTCGACGTCGACCGGCTGCGCCTCGGACACTTCACCTCCGGCGTGCTGGTGCGCAGGGGCGACCGGCTGGCCCGCCTGGTGAACCCGCTGCGCGAACCCACCGGCGCGCCCGGCACCGCGCTGGCCGGCGTGGGCTCCCTGCTCGACCGGCTACGGTTCGCCGCGCTCGCCATGGGCTGCGCCACCCTGCCGAAGGAACGGCTGCTCGCCGCCCCGGAGACCACCACCGAGGCCGCGCTGCGTCGCGCCGGCCTCTCCGACACGATCGTCGAGGAACTGCTGCGGCCGTTCCTGTCCGGGGTCCTCGTCGACCGCGAGCTGGAGACCTCCAGCCACGTGCTCGCGATGGTGCTGCGCTCCTTCGCCCGGGGCCGGATCGGCCTGCCCGCCGAGGGGATGGCCGCGCTGCCCCGCGCTGTCGCCGACCCGCTCCCGGCGGGGCTGATCGACCTGGACACCCCCGTCGCCGAGGTCGCGCCTGGCCGGGTCCGCACCCAGGCCGGCGACCTCCGCTGCCGCGCCGTCGTGGTCGCCGTGGACCCGCCGGCGGCGGCCACGCTGCTGCCGGGCCTGCCGGCGGTACGCATGCACAGCTACACGACCTACTACCACAGCGCTGCGGAGGCACCGCTTGACGAGCCGATCCTGCTCCTCGACGGCGACCGGCGCGAGATCGTCGCCAACACGGTGGTGGTCAGCAGGGCCGCGCCCACGTACGCGCCGGCAGGGCGGCACCTGGTCGCCACCTCGGTGGTCGGCCCGTCGGCCCCGCCCGAGCCGACGGTACGGGCGGAACTCACCCGGCTCTACGGCCGGTCCACGGCGGACTGGACCCACCTGACCACGGTGTCCATCCCCGACGCGCTGCCCGCCGCGCCCCCGCCGCAGGGGCGGCTGCGCAAGCCGGTGGCGCTGGGGGAGGGCCTGTTCGTGGCCGGGGACCACCGGGACAGCCCCTCCATCCAGGGTGCCCTCGCCAGCGGCTGGCGGGCCGCCGGAGCCGTCCTGTCGGAGCTGCGTACCGGCTGAACGGACGGTCACGCCCCGTTGAAGATCACTTATGCTCCTCGCCATGCCCGCACCCCTTCCGCCGCCCGACCTCGACGTCGCGGCGGCGTACCCCCAGGTCGGTCAGGTGCGCGCGGCCCTCGCGGCGCGCGACTGGCCGGCCCTGAGCGCGCTCGTCGACGGGCAGGACCCGCAGGGCCGGACCTTCCTCGTCGGCGAGGCCGGCGAGGCCGAGGACATCGAGGAGTTCCTGCGTGAGGTGCTGGCGCAGCGGCCCGACGACGCGCTCGCCGGCGCCCTGCTGGGGTCGCACCTGATCCGCGCCGGCTGGCGGATCCGCTCGTCCTACCGCGCCCAGCACGTCAGCCGGGAGCAGTTCGCCCAGTTCCACGCCCACCTGCGGCGCGCCGAGCAGGTGCTGATCGACGTCACCGCCCGGCACCCGGACGACGCGGCGGCCTGGACGCAGCGGATCACCAACGCGCGCGGGCTGGAGCTCGGCCAGGCGGAGGCCCGCCGCCGCTACGACCAGCTCGCCAAGCACCACCCGCACCACCTGCCGGCCCAGGCCTCGCTGCTGCAACAGTTCTGTCCCAAGTGGAGTGGCACCTGGGAGCGGGCACACGGCTTCGCCCGGGAGTGCGCCGACGCCGCCCCGCCCGGCGCCCCGAACGCGGTGCTGGTGGTCGAGGCCCACCTGGAGGAGGCGCTCGACCACGACGACCTCCGCGAGGCGGGCGCCCACCTGCGCGGCGCGCACGTGCAGCGCGAGATCCACCAGGCGGCGCAGCAGTCGGTCTGGCACCCCGGGTTCCGCAACGACTGGGGCTGGGTCTGGGTGCGCAGCGTCTTCGCGATGGCCTTCTGCCTGATGGACGAGTACCCGGCGGCGGCACAGCAGTTCGCGGCCATGGGGCCGCTCGGTGACGAGGCGATGTTCGGCTACATCGACGGCGACGCGACCAGGCAGTTCCAGCGGTTCCGCGACAAGGCGTACGCGAAGGGTGGGCGGTCATGATCCAGGAACTGGACGTGGACGGGGTGCCCACGCTGCTCGCCCCCACCGGCGGGCCGATGCGCGCCGGGCTGACCTTCCGGGTCGGCACGGCCGACGAGACGCTCGCCCACAGCGGCATCACCCACCTGCTGGAACACCTCGCGCTGGCCCCCCTCGGGCTGGCCGACTACCACGTCAACGGCGCCACCGCGCCGGTGTTCACCACGTTCCACATGCAGGGCTCCGCGCAGGACATCGCCACCTTCCTCACCTCGGTCTGCGCCAACCTGACCGAGCTGCCGACCGGCCGCCTCGACGTGGAGAAGGAGATCCTGCGCACCGAGTACAGCAGCCGGGGCACGGCCGCCGTCGACGACATCCCGCTGTGGCGTCACGGCGCCCGCGACTTCGGCATCACCAGCTACCCGGAGTGGGGGCTGGGCGCGCTCACCGCCGACGCCCTGCGGCAGTGGGCGGCCCGCTGGTTCACCCGGGAGAACGCGGTGCTCTGGATCGCCGGGAAGGCCGTCCCCGCCGGGCTGCGCCTGACGCTGCCCCAGGGCGTACGGCAGCCGGTGCCGGCGGCGTCGTCGGCGCTGCCGCAGACCCCCGCGTACTTCGTCGGCGGGTCGCGGGCGGTGGTGCTGGACGCCGTCGTGCGGCGCCGGACCGCCGCGAGCGTCTTCGCCGGGGTGCTGGAGCGCGAGCTGTACCGGGCGCTACGCCAGGACGGCGGGCTCTCCTACCAGACGACGGCGGGCTACGAGCCGCGCGGCGACGGCCACGCGACGCTGCGGGCGCTGGCCGACGCGCTGCCGGAGAAGCAGGACGCGGTACTCGGCGGCTTCGTCGACACGCTCGCCAAGCTCCGGGTCGGCCGGATCGAACAGGCCGACCTCGACGCCGTCGTGGCGAAGCGGCAGGACTTCCTCGGCACCGCCGAGGTGGACGCGGCGCGGCTGCCGTCGTACGCCTTCAACGTGCTCACCGGGGAGCGCAACCTCACGGTCGACGAGCACCGCGCCGAGCTGAAGGACGTCAGCACGGACGACGTGCACGAGGTGGCCCGCGAGGCGCTGGCCGGGGCGCTGCTGATGGTGCCCGAGGGGCACCGGGCCGACTGGGCCGGCTTCGTCGCAGCGCCCACCCGCTCGGCCGACACGGTCGCCGGCACCCCCTACCGGGAGAAGGAGGGCGACGGCGAGCTGCACGTCGGCGTGGACGGGGTGAGCTGGCTCGGCCGGGGCGGCCCGCTCACCGTGCGGTACGCCGAATGCGCCCTCATGCTGGCCTGGCCCGACGGCGCCCGGCAGCTCATCGGCGACGACGCCATCTCGATGCGGATCGAACCGACCATGTTCGACC
The DNA here is from genome assembly GCF_031845925.1 of Micromonospora reichwaldensis. Lineage (NCBI taxonomy): Bacteria > Bacillati > Actinomycetota > Actinomycetes > Micromonosporales > Micromonosporaceae > Micromonospora > Micromonospora reichwaldensis. The sequence goes on from NZ_JAVRFL010000012.1 coordinate 52,372, forward strand.
TGCACCCCGGGGCGATCCGGGTGATCGACTCCCAGGTGCCGACCGACCGGCAGGTGGTCATGCCGGCCCGCGACCCGGACCGCATCCCACAGCCACGGGCCGCTGCCGGCACCGAACGGCGGGAGCCGGTGAAGCGCTCCTGGTGGGAGATCCCGCTGATGGTCGTCAGCGGCCTCGCCGCGCTGGCCATCGGCGGGGGGACCTTCCTGCTGACCCTCGGCATGTTCATCACCGAGACGGCCGAGAGCGACGAGGGCTGGCTGTGGGGCGTCATCGCGGTGGGATGGCTGCTCACTGTTATCCTCGCGTTGCCCATCGTGCTGCTACGCCGGCGACGCCGATGAGCGACGGCGCCGTTTCGTGCTGGCCGGTGATCCACCGGGCGGGATAAGATCCGGCGCGGTAATGGGGCGGTAGCTCAGCCGGTTAGAGCAGGGGACTCATAATCCCTCGGTCGCGGGTTCGAGTCCCGCCCGCCCCACCACGCAAACGCCCTGCGCAGCCATGCTGACGACGACCCGGGCGGACCGCGTCGACCCTCGGGTTCCTGGCGCCATCCGGTCGCTTTGACGATCCGGTCAATCCACACAGCCTGGTTGTAGAGGGGTTGGCCGTACAGCCATCGGTGCAGCCGAGCTCATCCGCTCACCCCGGCATTGGCCGACAGCAACGGACGGGCTCGCCCAGGGGAGCAACCACCTGACCAGCCATCCGCAATCATTTCTGATCCCCAAGGCCAGAGGTTCGACCCCGGCCACCCCGGCGCCTGTAGGGCTACTGCCTACTGCGTTGCCGTTCGATCGCCGCCTGCCCGTCTTCGCCAGCGAAGCCAACCTGGGTCATGACGCTCAGAGTCGCGGCATTCTCATTGGCGATCGTCGCCTCCACGCGCTCGACCAGGGCTGTGAAGGCTGCGGCGTCGTCCAGATCGGTGTACACGCCGGTCCGTGTGAGGAAGTAGATCCTCTCGTGCCCCAGAGTCTGCTCCGTCGACCGGTAATTCTTCCACTGCTCCCGATAGCGGAACACACTCTCCAACGACACCGCCCCGGCCACGATCAGACTCACGACGGTGGTCACCGCCTGGGCGTAGGGGAAGTCGAGGTTGACGAGGACCGGAACCAGGGAACCCCCGACTACGGCAGCGGTGCGGGTTCGAAGGTGGGTAGCCTTTGCCTTCACCGCCTTCTTGTCGTACCAGGACTGGTACTGGGCAAGTCGCTCGGTGAGGTATTCCTTCGCCGAGAGCCCGGGGCTTGACCCCTGCCCGGGGACGTCCTCGGGCGGAGGGACCTGGGCGCTATCCACCACGGCGATTAGTAGAGCCGGTGCGCCAACGGTCGTCAAGGCCATGCGCCAGCGCGGCGGGCGTGAGTCCGCATCTAGTCCGCAAGAGGTCGCGGGACGGCGGGGGAATGATGTGTGACGTCGCGAGGTGTCTCCGCTGGTAGGACTTCATTCGCCCTGCTCGCCGGGTCGCACATCCTGATCTCATGATCCCTCAAATGGTGTGCGGGCCGCTGTGCCGCTGCGGCGGGTTCCCCGGGCACAGGCTGCTCTTCACCTACTGGCCGGGTGCGAGCCTACGGAGATCGGCGTAAGAGATGATCTGCGCAGCGAGGACGCCTACTGCGGCGATCTCGACGACGGACGTGGCGATGAGCACGGTCTCTCGTGAACCGTACGTCAAGAAGATCGCAACCGCGGCCAGCGGCGGGGCGCAGAAAGTCGACACGTCGACAACCAACTGCAGCCATTTCCGGCTGCGCCGCCGGTGATCGGACCGGTGAGTGAACTCCCACCGGAAGACAGGTTCGCCTCCGCCGGTGAGGTGCGCCAGGCGAGGTGCCAGGTCTTCCCGGATGTACGAACCGATCGCCGAGATTTTCTCGTCGTTCACCAGGTAGGTCCAACCCAGCAGCACCGATACCGGCGGAAGGAGTAACAAAAGATCGGCGTGATTCTTCGAACTTAGCGTGGCGGCGACCACTGCGGCCATCGAGGCGAGCGTGGCGTAGACGAGATTGTCTCGGAAAGTAACCCGGTTCTTCTGCTCGTCCTTCAGGTGCTGATATTCGAGCAGCAGCAAGTCTGCAACCGTGACCTCGCGTCCGGGCATTCTTCCTCCCTGAGGTGCGTGCGTGTCGCCCGTCGTTGATGGTAAATCATCGAGGCAAGGCCCTCAAATAACCGGCATCGATCCTGATCGTTGATACTGATTCATTCAGTGAGGCGTAATTGTCTAAATGTGACGGTATGCGCAAAGACGCGCTACAGTGCGAATCTCCCTGGTTGTGAGGCGGAGTCCGCCTGTGCCAACATCGCGTGTATCGACGCCAATTCCTGAGGTGCCTCCCGCTATTACTCACACCTCCCGCGCTGATGCCATCGATACCGTGAACTGGGGGGCGAAAGTGGATCGACACAAAGTATCCCCGATCCGTTGTGATGTCGTCGTTGTCGGTGCCGGCCCTGCGGGGTTGGGCGCGCTGGCTTCGTTGGAGGGAACCGGTCTCGAGGTGCTGGTGATCGAGTCAGGCCCTGATCTCGACGAGCGGGATGCCGCAGTACCGGAACACCGGGCAAAGGGCGTGGGTGGAGCGGGACTGTTCTCCGACGGCAAGTTCTCGTTCCACCCGTCGGCGAGCGCGTTGTGGAGTGTGCGCCCTGCAGTCGAGCTCAGGCAGTCCTACGCAGCGATCTGCGCGATCCTGCGGGAGGGAGGGCTGCGCGCACCGGCCTTCCCGCAGGAGGCACCTCCCGTGATCGAGAGCGAAGCGGCCCATTTTAGTGCCAAACGCTACGAGTCCGGCTATCTGTCACTTGGCGCCCGATACGCCTTGACGCGTGAACTCGCTACTCGTCTCTCGGGCCGCGCGATCCGTGGTGCGGCAACCAGCATCACCACGAACGGGCTGGACGGCCTGGACGTCACCGTGCGCACCGGGTCCGGCGACGCAGTCATCCAGTCCAAGGCTGTCATCTACGCTGCCGGTCGTTTTGGTCCCCTGTCGTGCAGGATGGGGGTGAAAGGGCTGAGCACAATATACCGACGGGTTGAGATCGGCATCCGGATCGAGCAGCCGTCCGAGACGTTCTTCTTGCGTTCAGACCCTGCCGTGGACTCGAAGTACCTCTGCTCGAGCGAGTTTGCCGGTATCGGCTGGCGTACGTTCTGCTGCTGCCGGGACGGGAAAGTCGTCGTTACCGACTTTGATGACTGGCGGACGCTGTCGGGTCGGGCGGACTGCCCGCCGACGGGACTGTCGAACGTCGGATTCAACCTCCGGATCACATCTCCGGATCTCGGGAACGACGTGTGGCACGCGGTGACGGCGAATGTCCGGGGCGCCAAGCGGGTGATGCAGATTCCACTGGCCGACGTCGTCCGCCCCGGGTCCGCCGCTAACGGTGGCGGCCTGGACGCACTGTACGGGGACAGGGGTGCGGACGCGTTGATTTCCGGCTTGCGGCAGTTGGTCCATGACTTCGGGTCACGCCGCTTGCAGGACGCAGTCGTCCATGGGCCCTGCATCGAGGGAGTGGGTTCATATATTCGCCTTGGCGATGATCTCCGGGCCGCCGGCGGTGCTCCGATCTGGTTCGCCGGCGACTCCAGCGGAATCTTTCGTGGCTTGACTGCGGCCCTCGTTAGCGGATATTATGTCGGGCTTCGGGCATTGACGCACCTTCGGGCGCGCTGAGAGGTCTGGAGATGCAGGTTGGATATCACAGAGCGGATCTTGGCGGTCTACACGGCGCATTCGAAGTTGACCTTCTACTGTCGGGACGTTATTTCCGAGTTCGTGCTTCGGAACAATGCGGTCCCGCTCAACCCGTTTCGCGTATTCGACTACTTCCTCGGTGACCGGGTGGACCGGGACCTCGTCCGGCGCGGAAACAATAACCTTGTCGCTATCACGGACGAGACGTGGGTGTTCGGCGACATAGCGAACGGCGTGTACGCCGAAATTGAGCTGGCGCACAAACTCGGTAAGCCGGTGAGGTACTTCTCGATTTCCACGCGGGTCGCCGAAATCAAAGAGATCCAGCCGGGCGAGGTGCGTTTCGAGGACGAGGTGCTGGCGGAGACCGGCATGCCGGTGTCGCAGCTCTCCGCAGTGCTCACACGCACGTCTGGGGGGCGAAGCTCCGGTGCGGTCGCCGTCTGACCCGGTGCCGTTCGCCGGAGGTTTCAGGCCGATCTACCTTCACTTTCTCGACCGAGAGTTGTCGCAGTCCGCCAACTTCCAGATCACCGGGGCCCTTCTCGAGGGCGTGCTCAAGAGACTGGTTCTGGGCTCCGCCGCATCGCTGTACTGCGGTATCTCGCTCCTCTGGGAGAACACCGCCCTCGGCGAGGGGTCGCGAATCCTGCTCTCCCAACTGGTGCAGTCAGGCACCCTCCAGCCGGTGTCCTACAACGCGACCGTGGACGAGTTCATCAGATCCCGGCAACGTCTCTACCAGCACGATGCCGCCAGGTACCCCCTCTACTTCACCGACGGCGTCGACAGGCTGCGGCTCATCACGCCGATCGTCTACAAGCCTGACGACACGACCGACTATCTGGAGGAATACCTGGGCGCGTGGTCGGCAACTGGCGGGCGATCCGGGGCAAGCTCGGACGAAACCTTGGCGCGAAGGCTGACGTTCAGTGCCCTTGGCACCCGGGACGTCCAGGCGTTGACCTACAGTTACTTCTCACCGTTTGTCCGGGCCAAAGAGGAGAACCAGCCCGCAGAGTGGGCCATCCGGAGAAAGATATCCCTCGGCTACGCGGGCCACTACCTCCAGTTCGGAGACGGGGACATCGCTACCGGGATTCCCGGGCTCGCGTTCTATGACGCCCTGCTGTCGCGGAACTTCCCGATGGGGGACGTCGCCCTGCTCGGGAGCTGGCTGGACATGGTCGGCCTCGGCTACCTGCTGTCTGCGCCGTGGCAGACCAACGAAGACGAGTGGGACGGCTTGCTGCAGATCCGGGGTGAGGGTTCACACGGTCGCCTGGTGCGGCTCTTCCGAGTCCTCATCCACGCGGTCACCTCGGTTCTCGCGGCGGACTCCGGCAAGGTGACGCAGTTCGTCGTACGTAACCATGCGCGGACGATGATCGATCAACTTGTGGTCGGTTCCGGTGCCGAACACGGCTGGAACCGTGGCGGCCCGGTAGCAGACCGGATCCATGCGGCCGAAATGACTGCTGAGGCAATGATTGCAAGGCTGGGCCGGAGTCACCGGCTCGCCCAGGCTGTGGAGCAGGGAAGAGCGTTGTATCTGAACGAACGCACCGACGTCCTGATCGTCACGGCGACCCTGGTGGAGAGCCGCGCCGTCTTCGATGCGGCTTCTGCTGACTGGAATGCAACGCCAGCACTGCACCACGTGGGGGACAAGTCGTACTGGGACCTCGGCCAGGTCGCCGGTGCCCGGGTACGGCTCGTGCAGACGGAGATGGGCAGCGGCGGCCCGTCGGGTTCGATACTCACCGTGACCGACGCGATCGCGGCCCTGAACCCCGGAGCGGTGGTGATGGTCGGGATCGCCTTCGGCATCGACCCTGAACACCAGGAGATCGGGGATGTGCTCGTGGCGCGCCAACTCCTGGCCTACGACCTGCAGCGAGTTGGCACGAACGGTAACCGCACGAGTGTCGTTCCTCGGGGTGATCGTGTGAGCCCTTCGCCTCGGCTCCTCGACCGCTGCAGGGCTGCCGCTGTGACATGGCACGGGTGCGCGGTGCACTTCGGTCTCGTGGTGTCCGGCGACAAGCTCGTCGACAACCGGGCGTTTCGTGATGCTTTGATGAAACTGGCCGGGGGAGAAGTGGAGGGCGGTGAGATGGAGGGATCGGGTCTCTACGCAGCCGCGCATCGGCGCAAGATCGACTGGATCCTGGTGAAGGCGATCTGCGACTGGGCGGATGGAGCCAAGGGGTTCCGAAAGGCGGAGAGGCAGGAGACTGCGGCTCGGAACGCCGCGCAGTTTCTGTGCCACACGCTTCGCCAGGGAGGTCTGACAGGCTAGGTTCACCTGGCTGAAAGGGTCGCCCCCCGAGGAGCCGGCAGGCAATCGCGCAGCAGCGAGTCCAGATCTGTCTGCCCCAATAGTTGCTTCCACGGATGAAACAGCGGGCCAGGAAGCTGGTCGGTGCCGACCCAGCGCAGGTCGGTGAACTTGTCGGGTTCACGCACCGTCGCCACTCCGCGGTGGAAGTCGCTGACCATCCAGATGGTCACATAATGCAGTCTCTCCTCGAACAGGTCGTTGGTGATCGCCCCGAAGCGGGTATTGTGGATTTCGACGCCTGTTTCTTCCCGCACCTCTCTTTGTGCGGCTTCGTCGAAGCTCTCCCCGTGTTCGAGATGCCCCCCCGGCAGCGACCAGGTGCCCTGACCGTGCGCTCCTTTCCGGAGACCCATCAGGAAGCGGCCGTCCCGTATTACGAAGACGCCTATTCCAATTCTGGGCGGTTGCATGTCCATTGACCCGAGAATCCTTCCGATCATTGCCCGGTAGTTGGCGGTACGTAATGTACCTGACCTCTCCCCGGTCTCACGGTGCGAAACCCTTCGACGCTCTCGTACGGGCGATCCCCGCCGCCGTCATGTGCCCGCCTTGAGCCTGTGGAGTCGCGCTGGAGGCGCCTAACTCGTCGCACCACCGGCGCGGCGAAGCCGGGTGAGGACGTCGGCGATCTCCTGGGTCTCATCGTGGTCCGGCCCGTAGAGCAGCAAGAGGTCCTCGTGCAGCGGCACCAGCTCGGCCACCGCCTGTGCCACGTTGCCTTCGGCGAGCAGCAGCATGCCGATGTTGCGGCGAAGCTCCAAGGCCTCGGCGGAAACTTCACCCTCGGCGGCGCTGACGTGCGTGAGCGGGAGCAGTGCACCGCCGGTGAGGCCGGCGGCCAGGGTGCGGGCGGTCTCGTCGGCGAGGCGGTTGGCGATGTCCGCCGCCACGCGGAGCGCGTGGAGCTGGTGGAACGCCCTGCCGTACCGCTGCTGTTCGGCGAGCGGCAGCAGGGGAATCCGCAGGCGTCTGGGGTCGACCCGGACCACGGTGGTGCCGGATGATGCTGCGCTGAGATTGTCCTCCGCGGCCAGGAAGCCGGCCAGGAACCACGGATCCAGGCGGGTCGGGTCGGGACGCAGCAGGTGGAGGTGTCGGCCGAGGAGCTGACCGGCGTCGCGGGTGTCGGCGACGCGGGCGGTGCTCACACCCTCGTGCAGCAGCTCGGGAAGGATGACGTCTCCCGCCTCGATGGTGACGTCCTCGTCCGAGCGGCTCTTTTCGGCGGCCCCCGAGGCCGGCCTGCGGGACACCACGTCGCGGGCGGTGAGTGTCCGGGGCGCCTCGGAGTCCTTCAGGGCGGGACTTGAGCTGCTGCGGATCGCCGCCGGCGCGCGCAGCAGGGTGAGGGCCCCGCCCCGCAGCAGGTCGGCGACGCTGGCGGTCCGCCAGGACCGCGCATCGGCGCCGGCGGGAGGCCAGGTCTGCCCGCCGCTGAGGGCCACCAGCCCGGTGGCCGCCAGCCGCAGGCGGCTCTTCAACTCGTACGCCATCTCGGCGAGTTCGTCGGGGTTCGCAGGCACCGGCGCGGCGAGTACGTGGCGGGCAGGGCTGAGGTCGACCGCCTCGTCGAGCAGATCGACGACCGGAACGGCCCGCGCCACGCCTGGCACCGGATCGTAGCTGTCGGGACGCCTGTCGAAGTCGCGCCAAGCGTCGAGCGCCGCGCTGCGGATCGCGGGCCAGTCCGACCTTCTACCCGGCACGTCATCGGCCCCAGCTGTTCCGCCGCCGACGGTGTCGACCATCAGGACGGTCGACGGCAGCGTCGCCTGGGGGTGTGGTCGTTCGAGCCGCCACAGCTGGAGTCCGATGTGCAGCGGTGGGGCCGTCCCGGGGGGTAGCGCGATCACGGCTCGCAGCGCTCCGCTGCGGATCATCTCGGCCCTGATCCGCCGCCCTGACGGCCGGAAGGCGGCGCCGGGAGGCATGAGCAGGACAGCCTGGCCACCCCGGGCCAGGTGCGCGAGGCAGTGCTGTAACCACGCCAGTTCCGACTCGCCCTTCGGCGGCAGCCCGAACATCCACCGCGGGTCGTACGCCAGATCCTCGTGGCCCCAGTCCCGGTGGCCGTAGGGCGGGGCGCAGAGCACCGCGTCGGCGAGCAGTGCCGGGAATGCGTCCTCGCGCATGCTGTCACCGGCCATGACCTGCGCGGCCGTCCCGTCGGCCTGGACGGCGAGGCGGGCGGCGGCCTGCGCTGCCACCGCCGGCACCAGGTCCTGGCCGTACAGCTCGCGCGCCCCGTGCGAGGCGGCGGCCAGGAGTAGGCCGCCGACCCCGCACGCGGGATCGAAGACCCGGTTCGGGTACGGCTCGCCCGGGGCGGCGAGAAGCTCTGCCATGAGATCGGCGACGGTCGCGGGTGTCCGGTAGAGGCCACTGGCCTTGCCGTCGTTGACTTCGCCCTCGGCGAGGACCTCCAGCGTCTGCGTCGCGCCCTCCTCGACGCAGCAGCGCAGCAGCGCGCCAAGCAGCTCGGCCTCTGCGGGTTGATAGGTGAGGCCACCCGCGCCGGGGATGTGGTCGGCGTACGACCGGCTTGTCTTCTGGGCCCATGCGGACAGCTGGTCATCGGGAAGCCGGACGGCTTTCTCCACCTCGATGTCGGCAATGCGACTCGTCGCGACGACGAGCGGTAGCAGTCTGCTTCGGTGGGCGAGGTCGGTCGCACTGGTCCGGAGGGCCGTACGCAGGTCATCGGCGGGTGAACTGGCAGGCAGTTGCCCACGCGCGGAGAGCCAGGCCCGGACGGCGTCCAGGTCGTACGCAGGGCTTGACTCCGTCCCGCCCGACGGGATGGGAAAGTCGGGGTGACGCCTACGCCAGTTGCTCACGGTTGCGCGTGTGACGCCAGCCAGTCGGGAGATCTCGGCGGCGGTCACCCGAGCGGGCTGCGGCATGGACGTCCTGTCGGTTGTGCTGCTTCTCGCCGACCACCCTACACGACCCCGATTGCGCTAGTGCCGTTTGACAGTGCTTTCAGTGAGAAGTGTGCTAGGGTCGCTTCGTCGAGACGGGCCGATCTGCGCGGCCGTCGCTGATTCCCCCTGCCCGCGTTCGACCACTCGGGCCTGCCATCCCCTCCAGGAGGACCCTTCGTGTCCATCGCCGTGCAGCCTCTCCACACCGCCACCAGGAGCCGTAACCAGAGTCGGGAGAGCTGGTCGGTCATCTTTCGGCACCCGGGCAGGATCGATGTAGGTACGGGTAAGCCCGGCCGCCGGGTTCGTCGGGGACTCGGGACGGCCGATGATGCCGAGGCTGGCCGGATGGTCGAGCAGCTCAACGAGATCCTGCGGACGCCGGATCTTTGGGAGCTGACCGCTCGGGTGAGCGCCGAAGCGCGATTCGACGCCCGGATCGTGGACATCTTCTACGAGGACTTGGAGCCTGTGCAGCTCGACTTCGCAGGCGTACGCGAAGAGCTTCTTCCGCTTCCCACCGCAGCGGACGGCTACGAGACCGTGATGATGCTCGGTACGACCGGGGCTGGCAAGACGACGGTGGTGCGGCAGCTCCTCGGCACCGATCCGGAGACCGAGCGCTTCCCGTCCACGTCGACGGCGAAGACGACCGTCGCCGATACAGAGCTGATTACCAGCACGGACCGGACGTACCGCGCCGCCGTGACGTTCACGCCTCGCGACGAAGTGATCGATTACCTCAGCGACAACGTGTCAGCCGCCGCGCTGACCGCCTTCAACGGCAAGGGCGACGCCGAGGTCGTCCGGCAGCTCCTCGATCACGTCAACCAGCGGTTCCGGTTCAGCTACGTGTTGGGCCGCGCCACCGTGCCGACCGCCGACGACCTCGTGGACGACGACGTCGACGACGGCGAGGATGTCGACCCGGCCGAGTACGGCCAGGTCGACATCGAGTTCACCCAGCAGGTGATCCAGAAGGCGGTGCGTTCGGTCCGGGCGATCGTTGAGAGGTATGCCAGTGCGATCCGTGACGAGTTCGGTTCCAGCGAGGAAGACGAACGGGTCGTCGCCGAATACATCGAGGAGAACCTCGATACCGAGTTGCGGCAGTCCGAGGAGTTCCACGGCGTCGTGGATTCCCTCATCGACGAGATCGAGAAGCGCTTCTCGACGCTGGAGGTCGGCCTCCTACGGCGAAATCGACAGGGCTGGCCGGTCAGCTGGTCGTGGAGCACCGACGACAGGGCGGCGTTCATCAAGAACGTCACCAGATTCTCCAGCAACTACGCGCCGCTGTTCGGTCGCCTGCTGACGCCCCTCGTCAATGGAATCCGTGTCAGCGGTCCGTTCGTCCCGGAGTGGGCCGCGCAGCCAGCCAAGCTCGTCCTGGTGGATGGTGAGGGTCTCGGCCACACCCCGAAGTCAGTTGCCACCCTATCCACCCGGGTCGCCGTGCAGCTTGAGAAGGTCGACGCCGTGCTTCTGGTCGACAACGCGGCGCAGCCGATGCAGGCGGCCCCGGTAGCAGCGCTGAAGGGCATCGCCGTCGCGGGCAACGCCATGAAGCTGCACTTCCTCTTCACCCACTTCGACCAGGTCAAGGGCGACAACCTGCCGACTTTTTCCGCCCGGGAGGAGCACGTCCTGGCTTCCGTGGAGAACGTGCTCAAGGCGATCGGCGACGAACTCGGCCCGGCCGCCGAGCGTGTCCTGCGTCGCCGCCTCGACAGTGCGCGATTCTTCGTCGGCGGGATCCACGAGCCACTCAGTGCGAAGAAGAAGATGGGTGGACGATCGATCCAGGAACTCCAACGGCTGCTTGATGTCCTGGCCCACCCGGAGCATGCCGTCGAAGCCGGCCCCAGCCGTCCTGTCTACGACCGGATGAATCTCTCTCTCGCGGTGACCGAGGCCGCGAAGAATTTTCACCTCCGGTGGCAGGGGCTGCTCGGGCTCGAGGTGAACCCGGACGCGCCGAAGGAGCACTGGACCCGCATCAAGGCGTTGAGCCGCCGTCTGGCGGAAGGGTGGGTGGACGAGTACGACAACCTCAGGCCGGTCGCCGATCTCCGCTTCGAACTTCAGCGACAGGTGTATCTCATGTTGCAGCGGCCAGTGCGCTGGGATGGGGGCGAGCCGAGCGACGACGAGAAGCAAAGAGTCATCGACGACGTCTCAAATGCCGTCACGAAGAAGCTGATGGATCTGACCCGGCGCAGGATGCAGGACGAAGTCCAGCCCGGCTGGCAGGCGGCCTACAGTCAGAGTGGCACGGGATCCACGTTCGTCCGCGCCCGCATCATCGCCTCCGATGTCTACGGCAAGGGTGCGCCGGTGCCGACCGTCAGTGCATCGCCGGACCAGAACCGCTTCCTCAAGGATGTCGCCGAAATCGTCTCGGAAGTGGCCCAGGAATTCGACATCGTGCTGGAGTGAGAGTTTCGTGACGTTCAAGGCGGCCTCGCGGCCCCGTCCTCTGCCGGGACGTCGTGCCCCCGGGCACCGTTACGACCCAGGGCGGCGCGATCGACGCCCTGGGCCGACGGGTACGGGTCGCGCTCGCGCTGCCGTCAGCGGGGTGCGGGCTGCCCCAGCAGTTCCAGCGCCAGGCGCACCAGTTCCGGGCCGGCCTTCTCGGGGCTGCCCGTGTCGAACGGCGGGTCGGGGTCGTATTCGACGACCAGTTGGAGCGCCTGCGCGACCCGTTCGCCGGCGATCCTCGCGGCGAGGTGCAGGGACATGTCGATCCCGGCGGACATGCCGGCGGCGGTCATGATCCGGCCCGCCTCGACGTAGCGGCCCGGGACGAACGTCGCGCCGTACTGGGCGAGCTGGTCCCGCAGGCTCCAGTACGTCGTCGCCCGCAGTCCGCGCAGCAGGCCGGCCGTGCCCAGGACCAGGGAGCCGGTGCAGACCGAGACGGTCCACGTCGTGTGCCGGTGGATGCGTTGGATCCAGCGGATCGTGTCGGGGTCGGTCTGGACGCCGTGGACGTTCCCTCCGGGCACCAGCAGCACGTCGGCCCGGCGTACCTGGCTGAGCGTGCGGTCCACCCCGAGGGTGAGCACGCCGTTGTCCGTCCGGACCGGGCCGGTCCGCTTGCCGACGGTCACCACGGAAGCGCCCGGGATCCGGGACAGCACCTCGTACGGGCCGATCGCGTCTATCGGGGCGATCCCGTCGAAGAGCAGGATCGCGATGCGGGGTCCCCGGGCGGGCCCGTCCGGGTCGGTGGGCTGACCCGCCCGGGCCGAGTCGCCGAGGCCGGTGGCGGCCAGGCCGACGCCGGCCCCGCCGGCCACCGCCGCCCGCAACACCGTCCGCCGGTCCACGTCCATGCTGAACATCGATCGCCTCCTGTCGGTCGAGCTGAGCTTCCGCATGTCCCGGTGGTCGGTCACCCCGCCGCCCTGGTTCCGCGGGCCGCGAGGCAGGTCCGGATGCGAGGGACCCCGGTCCGTATCGGCGGGGCCGTTGCCGCATCCCGCTCCGTACGTGCCGAAGGTGCCGCCCGTGGGAACCAGCCGGCCGTTACGGCGGACCTACAGAGTGTGACGGCAGAGAACGGGCACGAGATCGTCCTTGCGGTGTGGGACGGCGCGGTCCTCCTGGACGTGGCGGGGCCGGTCCAGGTCCTGAGCGGCTCCGGCGGCTACCGGACGCGGCTCGCGTCGCCCGACGGGAGACCGGTGCGCACCGACGTCGGCGTGCCCTTGGGGGTCGACCTGGCGCTGCCGGAGGTCCGTACCCCCGTCGACACGTTGATGGTCGCGGGCTACGGCACGAAGGCCGGCCACCGCCCACCCGTCGCCGTCGTCGAGCAGGTGCGGCGGATCGGCCTGGCGGCCCGGCGGGTCGCCTCGGTCTGCACCGGGGCGCTGGTGCTGGCCGAGGCGGGCCTGCTGGAGGGGCGGCGGGCCACCACCCACTGGGCGGCCTGTGCCGAGCTGGCGGCACGGTTTCCGCGCGTGGTGGTGCAACCCGACGCCATCTGTGTCCGCGACGGTCCGGTCGCCACCTCGGCCGGGGTGACCGCGGGCATCGACCTCGCGCTCGCCCTCGTGGCTGAGGACCTCGGCGTCGACCGGGCGCGGACCGTCGCCAAGCATCTGGTCGTGTTCCTCGAGCGGCCCGGTGGCCAGGCACAGTTCGACGCCCCGGGTGCCGGGCCCGCGCCGCGTGAACCGGTCCTGCGCCGGGTGCTCGACGCGGTCGTGGCGGAACCGTCGGCCGATCACAGCCTCGCCGCGATGGCCGCCCGCGCCGCGGTCAGCGAGCGCCACCTGACCCGGCTGTTCCGTCGCGGCATCGGCACCACTCCGGCCCGGTACGTCGAACGGATGCGGGTGCACGCGGCACGCGCGCTGCTCGAGACGGGGAACGCCGGCGTCGCGTCCGTCGCCCGCGCCTGCGGCTTCGGCTCGGCCGAGACGATGCGCCGTGCCTTCCTGCGGGTCGCCGGCGTCACCCCGGCCGAGCACCGCCGTCGCTTCCGCGGCCAGGACAAACCCGGTGCCGCCGTACGGTCGGCACCGCCGTGAGCGGCGCCGGTGTCAGCCGATCAGGCCGGTGACGGTGGCCGTGACCTCCGAGAGCCGTTCGTCGGCCCGTCGGTGCTGGTGCCTGATCCACTGCTTCCCCTCGGCCGCGATCCCCTCCAGGACGTTGAGGGTGTGGAGCAGGCCCGACGCGTCCAGCGCGACCCGGGACAGCACCCCCGGATCCTCGCCCGGCTGGATTCCGTCGGTGCTCGACTCGGTCACCCGGACGCGGATCGGATCGCCGTTGACGAGGGTCAGCTCGAACGTCTGCTGTTGGGTCGCCACGCCGTCGATGCGTACGGCGGCGACGGTGTCGAAGCGGTAGTTGAGCCGTTGGGTCCCGCGGGCCACACTCTCCTCGAAGTCGAGGTCGATGTTCACCTGGCGCACCCCGTCGGCGGTCAACAGGAAGAGCAGCAGCCGGTACCTCGAGTAGCGCCACGGCCCCCGGGGCACCCGGGCCCGCTTGTACGACCCGGCGGGCGCCTCGATGAAGGCGTGCGCGATTACCTGACTGGGCCGGAGCCGGTAGTGCCGCATCGCCTCGTCGACGAGGATCTTGCGGTCGGATTCCAGCCAGGAGGCCATCTCCGCGTCGGACGGCTTGCGGGACAGCTTCTTCTGCCAGCGTTCGTACGCTGCCTCGCGCTCCGCCAACTGCTGCGCCCGTTCCGCCTCGTCGGCCGGTACGCGTCGCCGCTCGGCGACGATGCGGAACCACGCCCGCGCCCCGATCACGGCGGACCCCACGGCGAGCAGCACCGACGCCGTACCGGTCAGCGGCGCTGTCAGCGCGGCGGCGGGCGCCACCCAGAGGGCCCCGGCGACGACGGCGGCCAGCCCGACCACGTACAGGGCCGTGCTTCGCCACGGGGTGCGAAGCCCGGTCCGGTAGGCCGACAGGGTGTCGTTCTCCCACCGCTGTCGTACGTCGCCGACCAGATGACGGACCAGCCAGGCGATCTCGCCTGCGTCGACCCGCTGCTCGCGGTAGATCTCGACGAGTTCGTCCCGCAGGTGTCTCCGGATCCCCGCGGTCTGGACCAGCCAGTGGGAGCGGCCCGTGTCCCTGGGCACGTAGCGCCCGAAGTAGGTGTCGAAGAGCCGGTCCACCTTGCGGGCGAAGCCGCCGGCCGGCGGCTTCGCCCGCCGCTGCGTCGGCGGGGTGAACTCCGCCTCCTTCAACCGCAGCCGCTCCCGCCGGAAGTGCCGGTCCGCCCCACCGACCACGAAGGCGGCGACTCCCGCCGCGGACACGAGGTAGGCGAGCATCGGCGGCAGCTCGTCGCGGTGCAGCAGCAGCCGCGCGATGTTGCCCGCGGCGAGGGCGAAGGCCACCGTGGCGGCGAGGGCACGCGACCATTCGCCCACCGGTGTCGCGGCCGGCTGGATGGGACGGACCCTCGGCGGCGCGGGGGAGGGGTGGAAGAACAGCCGGATCCGGTTCTTCCTGTCGCCGGCCTTCTGTCCGGCTCTGGCCCGCTCGACCGAGCGGTGCCACAGCTGGTCCTCGACCGGGCCTTCGAGCAGCACCCCGAGGTGGTCGAGGATCTTGTCGCGTTGGCGCGGCCCGAGCTCGTCGAGTTCCTTCACGATCAGCTCGGTGTCGGCGGTGTTCAGCGAGTTGAGCAGCCGCAGGACCGACCGCAGGCCGGCCGTCCACTCGCCCCGGCCGTGCACCCGGGTGATGCGCCCGCAGATGGCGGAGAGCGTGGTGAGGTCCTCGTTGCCCAGTTGTCGCAGGCTGCGTCCGCTCAGTAGGGCGAGCAGCCAGTGGAAGCGCACCTCGTCGGTCTCGTACCCGCGCGCGACGGCCTCCTCGATGAGCTCGCGGGCCCTGCCCGGCATCCGGGCGTCGAGGTACTTTACGCCGATACGGAACCTCTCCTTCGGCGAGGCGTCCGGGGGCAGTTGGTAGTAGACGTCGCCGTGGATCGCCTGGGCCTGGACCCCGACGTGGGCGTCGCCCTGCGCGACGTTCGTCGTGGTCGGCGTCGTCACGACAACCCCTTCGCCACGGCTATGATCGCGGCCAGCCTGGCGGCCAGCTCGGTCACGTCGGCCACCAGGCCGCGCATCCTCCGCAGCGACACCACCAGGGCGCTGCGGCCCTGCGGTGTCTCGTCCTTGAGGCAGTCACCGGCCGTGTCCAGCTCCGTCTCCGCCGCCGCGTAGGTGGCCTCGTCCAACTGGCCGTCCTGGTGGGCCTGTCGGAGCAGGCCGCGAAGGTCGCCGATGGCCGTCGCCAGGTCGGCCGGCGGCTCCGGCTCCCGGCCCACGGTCACGTTGCCGTGGATCTGCCCGGCCTGGACGCCCACCCGGGCGTTGCCGCTGGCGACGTTCCTGTTGGTCATGCCCATCTGCGCCTGCCTGTCCCTCTGCGCCGTCTCCCGTTGGCCGGCCGCCCCGTCGGCGACCAGTTCCTGCGCCAGTGCCGTCGCGAACGCGGCCGCGTGGGCCACCGCCCGTGGCTGCCAGTTCTCTCCGTCCGTGGCCGTCTTGGTGCCGTCGGCCCGGTCGCTGATGCCCCGCACCACGACCACGGGCAGCGCACGGTTGAGGTGACCGGCCTGTGCGACGCCGGCGGCCTCCATCTCGATGGCCACGGCGTCGTTGTAGTGCTGCCGCACCCACCGGGCCTGGTCGGAGACCGCCGAATCCTGCACGATCTCGCCCGCCGCGATCGGAGCGAAGTGGACCCGGGGCGCGGCGTCCCCGGGCCGGCCCCGGAACCACTCGCCGCCGCGCGCCAGGTGTTGCGCGATCTGGCCCGCGCTGTGCGGGATCTCCCATGCCTTCGGCCGGGCCTTGAGGCCGTCGTCCTCGCTCGTGCCGCCGTGGTAGGCGTAGACCTGGGACGCCACCACCACGTCCCCCAGCCGGATGCTCGGCCAGAGGGCCCCGGCGACGCCGACGAAGATCACCGCGGCGGGGGAGAACTCGGCCATGGCGCGCTCGGCCAGCACCGCCGCGGGGTGGTTGCCCTTGCCCACCAGGCCCAGCGCCACCCGGCAGCCGTTGCCACCGAGCCGGCCGACCTCGAAGCGGGTGCCGGCGGGATGCCGGTGCACCCGCAGGTCGGTCAGCCTGCTCCGGACCGCGTCGTACTCCAGGTTCAGGGCCGTGAGAATCACGACGAGACTGCTGTTCATGCCTTCGCCGTCTCCTTGTCTGCCGGACCCGTCGGTCGGGTCATGGGGGGATGCAGCGCCTCGCGCGGGCCTGGCCGGAACAGCCGTGCGGGCCGTCCGGTGTCCGTCCTCCTCGTCGTGCCGGCGGGCACGATGAAGCCGTCGACGCTTTGGACCTTGCGGTAGAAGTTCCGGGGATCGAGGCTGACGCCCCAGACCGCCTCGTAGACGTCCTGCAACTCGGAGATGGTGAACGTCGGACCGCAGAACGCGGTCGCCAGCGCCGAGTACTCCAGCTTGGCGCGGGCGCGCTCGACGCCGTCCGCGACGATCCGGCGGTGGTCGAAGGCGAGCCGGGCCTCGGCCGACAGGGCCCGGTCGGTGGAGGTCCAGCACGCGTCGGAGGCGTCGGTGCCGGCGGTCGGCTCGGGCAACCGGGGCGCGATGGCCAGGTAGGCCACGGAGACGACGCGGCCCCGGGGGTCGCGCCCCGGCGTGCCGTAGACGCCCAACTGTTCGAGGTGCAACTGGTCCGCCGACAGGCCGGCCTCCTCGGCCAGTTCCCGGTGGGCCGCCGCCGGCAGGTCCTCCTCCACGTGGTTCAGGAAGCCGCCGGGAAGGGCCAGGTCGCCCCGGTACGGCTCCACGCCGCGCTGCACGAGCAGCACCTGGAGCCGGGACTCGCGCATGGTGAGGATGACGAGGTCCACCGCGAGGAGGACGGTGGGCGGAACCCAGCGATCGTCCGACATGGATCCCACCATAGACTTGCTGTCACTCTGACAGGAAGTCCGGCCAGGTGTCGGCTTTCAGCAGGATCCGACGCGCGACGGCAGGGGCAGGGAACCCCGCGCCCCTGCCATGTCCCGGTGCCGACCCGTTGGTCAGCCGCCGGAGGGCGGTGCGCTGCCGCTTCGGGCGGCCTTCGGACGTGCCCCGTGCCCGGTCGCCGACCCGGTGAGCGCCGCCGCGCGGCCGCTCAACGCGTCGACGCGTTCGACGAGTCGGCGTACGGCGTCCTCGTCGTCCGCGTCCACGGCCGTCACGTGTTCGAGCAGCGCGGCGTAGTCCGACGTCAGCGCCAGGTACTTCCTGCCGAACGTCTCCTTGGCGCCATCGACGTAGGCCTGGCGCTCCGCCATGGCGTACCACCGGTCGAGGTCGATGATCTGCTGGGCGAGCACGGCGGCGACGGCGCTGAGCGCGCTGCGGGCGTCGGCGTTGTCGTCGCGGCGGCGGCGACGGGCGTCCGCGAGCCGGCCCGCGCGGCGGCCACCGACGTAGAGCACCGTCGCCCCGGCGACGACGGCCACGATCGCCGCGGCGGCGAGCAGGAAGCGGGGCAGCGACGGGCTGATCGTCCGCGCGCCGTCGGGAACGGTGCCGGCCTTCACCAGCAGGTCGTAGTTGACGGTGACGACCTTCAGCGCCTCCAGGGGGCGGTCGGCGAAGGCGTCGACGCCCCGGCTGACGGCCATCTCCGCCACGAAGGCCCGGCCGAAGTTCCCGTCGTCGCGCCCGGGCAGCAGCGCGCACCCATAGGTGTCGTACTCGTCGCCGTCGCGGCTCATCACCAGCACGACGGTCCCGTCAGCGGCGCGCTCGACCTGGCGGCAGCCCTGCCTGAGGTCGGCGCCCGGTGCCAGCATCAGCACGACCAGCCGGCGGTTGCCGATGATCCGTTCGGCCGCCGCGCGGTCCAGCTCGACGCCCGGCGCGACGTACACGGAGGAGGCGCGCACGTGGCGGGCGACCGGGCCGTCCAGCGCCCCGCCGCTCCACAACGCCCAGCCGGCCAGCGCCAGGCAGGCCAGGACGGCGACGCCGAAGGGCGTGCCGAACAGGTCGGCGAGCCGACGTCGTACGGACTGGCTCACGACAACCTGCCCCGGAGGTAGAGGTGCGGGCGGTAGCTGGCGATGCCCAACGTCCGGGCGCCGTCGTCCAGCTCGTCGGCCGCCTCGTCCAGCAACGTCCGCACGTGGCGGTCCGGCAGCCCCTCGTCGAGCGCGGCGCGGGCGGCCTGGAGCTTGACGATGCCCCGGGTCAGCGCCGGATCGCTGCGGGCGTCGGTGAGCAGGGACATCTCGACGGCGAGCGAGGTGAGACCGGCCAACCGGGCGGGCGTGCCACCCCGCCCGGGATCGCCCCGCCGGACCACCAGGGCCTCCGACCGGCGCAGCGACCGGACCGAGAGGATCAGGAACGTCGCCACGCAGCCCGCGAAGAGCCACGGCAGGGCGGGCAGCGCCACCCGCAGCGGGTCGATCGGCTGGTACGGCAGCGGGCGGTCGAACAGCCCCGAGTAGCGCAGGTCGGTGACCCGGTTCAGGTACGCCGTCAGGATGTTGCCCTGGGGGTAGTCGTACCGGCTCAGCCGGCCGCCGAACTGGCCGTAGAAACTCGCCCCGGCCAGCTCCGCGAAGTCGTCGGCCGCCGGGCCGTGGTACTCGATCCAGAGGCCGTACATCACGACGATCGGCGTGCCCGGGAACAGCTCGGCCAGCGCCGGACCGTACCGGGGCACCGGCTCGCCGAACGGCTGCGCGGGCAGCGCCACGTACCGGGCGCCGTCCGGGAAGGCGTTGCGCGCGGCCTTGTCGGGGACGCCGGTCAGCGTGGCCCCGGCCGCGAGGTGCAGGCCGGTGGCCCGCAGGTCGGCGGCGACGGCGGCCAGTTCCCGGTCGGTCGGGTCACGCCACCGCAGCTCGTCGTGCTCGGGCGGGTCGGGCGCGTCCCGCAGCGCGGCGATCAACGCCACCAGCATGCCTGTCACGTCGGCGGTGGCGAACTGGGCGCGCCAGCCGGGCAGGGTGTCGGGTACGGCCTGGTAGATGCCGCCGCTGACCTCGGTGCCGATCACCCGGACGGTCGCGTTCTTCACGTCCCGCACCCGTTCGCGTTCGTCCTCGTCGAGCCCGGGCGGCGCGACCAGGATGCGGACGGGTTCGGCGCCGGCGGCCTCGCGGACCCGCTGCTCGTTCCAGCGCGCGGTCGCGCCGGGGAGCCGCACCACGGGGTCGGCGGCCACCAGCGCGGTCATCTCGTCCACCGAGGGCACGCTCGCGTCGCTCAGCTCACCCGCCGAGCCTTCGTCGATCTTCGCCGGGGCGGCTGGCGACCGGCCGTAGCTGACGTCGACGCTCTGCCGCTGGGCGAGCAGGAAGACCACCAGGACGAGCACGGCGACGCCGAGCAGCGACCAGCGCAGCAGCTCGTACCGGTATCGCCTGCGGGGTGTCACTGGTGCGTGCGCCACAGCCGGTCGGCCTCCCTCGCGTGTTGCGCCGCCTCCCGGGCGGCGGACGCCCCGCCGCGCCCGGCGGCGATCGACTCGGCGCGGGTCAGCAGCTGCTCGGCCCGCGGCACCCGGGTCGCCGCCGCGTCCCGGCTGACGGCCGCGCTGTCGATGGCCGCGCGGGCGGCGGACCAGGCGGTTCGGCGCTGCCGCCCCCGCGCCCGCCACCGGGGCAGCAGGGTCGTCGCGAAGCCCGCGCCCACGAGCAGGACGCCGCCGACCAACCAGGCGAGGAGGGTGTGGGACATGCGCTCCAACCATCGGGCGAGGGGTACGGGGGTGCGCTCGGGAGCCGTCGGGGCAGGCAGGGGTACGACCGAGTCTGGCTCATCGAGGCGAATCGGTGCGAACCAGCCCCACCGGCCCTGGCCTGCGGTCGGCCCGGCACGCCGGGGCGTCGTATCGTCTCCGCATGACGCACCCGGTCTGGGCGGACGGCAGGGCCTACGAGGCGTACGTGGGCCGGTGGAGCCGCCCCGTCGCGCGGGAGTTCCTGCGTTGGCTGGCCGTGCCACCGGGCCGCCGCTGGCTCGACGTGGGCTGCGGCACGGGCGCGCTCACGTCGACCGTGCTGGCACTGGGGGACCCGAGGCACGTCTCGGGCGTCGACAGCTCGCCGGGCTTCGTCGCGTACGCCCGCGCGGCCGTCCGCGACGAACGGGCGGCCTTCCAGGTCGGCGACGCCCGGGCGCTGCCGCTGCCCGACCGCTGCGTCGACGTCGTCGTCAGCGGCCTCGCGGTCAACTTCGTGCCCGAGCCGGCGCGCGCCGTCGCCGAGTTCGCCCGGGTCGTCCGCCCCGGCGGGGTGGCCGCCGCCTACGTCTGGGACTACGCCGGCGGCATGGCGCTGCTGCGTCACTTCTGGGACGCCGCCGCCCTGCTCGACCCGGCTGTGGCCGAGCGGGACGAGGGCCGCCGGTTCGCGGTGTGCGACCCGGACTCCCTGCGCGGGCTGTGGACCGACGCGGGCCTGACGGCGGTGGCGCTCCGGCCCGTCGACGTGCCCATGGTGTTCGCGGACGTCGACGACTACTGGACGCCGTTCCTGGGCGGGCAGGGCCCCGCCCCCTCGTACGTCGCCTCCCTGACGGCGCCGCAGCGCACCCGCCTGCGCGACCTGCTCGCGGCCCGCCTGCCCGTGGCGCCGGACGGCTCGATCCGGCTCACCGCCCGGGCCTGGGCCGTCCGGGGCGCGGCGCCGGCCTGAACACCCCGCAGGTGCCCGCCGGGCCTTCGCGGTCGGAGGTGCGCAGCCAGGTGCTGCCGTCCGGCTGTCCGCTTCGAGACCCAGCGGTACCCGCCGCCGACGTCCTCGGTCAACCTGATCCGTGACGCCGGGTGTCCCGCCCGTCGTGGAGATCGGAGGACCGATGAAGGCCCGTTTCCGATGGCGGTCGACCCGGATGACGCTGTTCGCGGCCCTGGCCGCCGCGCTGGTCGCCGCACTGCTGCCCGCCTCGCCGGCGCTCGCGCTGCCCTCCGGTAGCGGCTGGTCGGCCTCGTGGAGCTACTACCATCCCACCGCCTACCAGTACGCCGGCACGCTGCCCGGCGTCCGGCTGACCGGCTACGCCACCGACAACTCAGGCACCAGCACCACGGTCGGCACGATCGAGGACACCGCCGACGACGGCCGCTGCGCCAGGGTGATGCTCTACGCCAACGGCGTCGGCTACGTCGCCGACCGGACCACCTGCGGCAGCGGCAGTTACCTGACCTACTCCACCGCCAGCTACAGCCAGGGGCTGCTGGTGATCGTCTACCGGATGGTCGCGGGCACCACCACCCACGACAAGGGCTTCGCCATGTTCGTACCCGGTTCGTCCGCCGACCCGGAGCTGCGCACCGTGGGTACGGGCGCCAGCTGGTCGTACTACACGTCGACGGCGTTCCAGTACACGGTCACCCGTCCCGGCGTACGGCTGACCGGCTACGGCGCCCACCAGTACACGGACCAGCGCTCCTCGCTGAACACGGTGGAGAAGACCGCCGCCACGGTCGGCTGCGCCACGGCCAAGGTCACCGGCGGCGTGTCCACCAGCGGCGGCACCTGCGTCAACGGCGGCAGCACGTCCTTCTCCCGCTCCGACCTGACCAACAACCTGGAGGCGTCCGCCTGCTACCAGCCGGTCCCCGGCACCCGGCGCTGCCTCGCGGTGGGCATCCCCGAGCCCTGGTGACCCGACCGGCACCGGGCGGACGCACCCGGCCCGCCGACCCGGCGGTCCCGCCGTCCCCGAACCGGCCCCGCAGTCCCGCCGTCCCCGGACCGGTCCGGGGACGGCGGGTCCGTCAGCGGCGGCGCTTCGGCAGGTCGAACTGGTCGGCGGCCCGGCAGTCGCGTGGACCGCCGACCGCGCCCGGCCCGGCCCGGTCGAGCGCCGCGCGCGCCCGGATCCGGCCCAGGTTCCAGGCGTACCAGGGGTCCGACTCGTCGAGGTCCTTGGCGACCCAGCTCAGCGTGCAGCGGCGCACCGGATCGGGCAGGCCCGCCAGGGCCGGCGTCGCGTCGGCCGAGAGCGCCCGCAGGTACCAGGCGTCGATCTTCCCCGTCTGCTCGTACCGGGCGATGTTGCGGCGGGCGGCGTAGTCCTCCGGGTTGAGCACGGCCAGGCCCAGCAGCATCACCACGGCGAGCGCCACCGTCGTGCCGGGGATCCAGGCACCGCGCCAGCGGAGCCCGGCCACCAGGATCATCAGGAACACGGTGCCGAGCAGCAGCTCGAACGCCATCACGAAGAGCCGCTCGCCGGTGAAGCTGTACGCCTTCTGGTACGTGTACATCCGGGACAGCGCCGACCCGACGATGACGAAGCTGAGCACGCTGAGCAGGCCCAGCAGGACCCGCAGCAGGTGGCGCTCGACGGCCCGGTCCCGTCGCGCCCAGCGGGCCACCCCGCCGAGCACGGCCAGCGTCAGCATCGTGACGACGACGAGCTGCCAGAACCCGCTGCGCGCGTACTCGGCGTAGCTGAGGCCGGCGGTGCGCAGCACGTGTCGCTGCCCACCGAACAGGACGGTGAACTGCACCGCCACGAAGCCGCCGAAGAGCAGCGTCAGGGCGCTGATGACCGGCGCCCACTCCACGAGGCCGAAGCGGCGCGTGCCGGGCCGGTCCACCGTCGACAGGTCGGGCGGCGCGGCCAGCGTGTAGACGGCGGCGACGGCGCAGAGCCCGCCCACGGCGGCGAGGAGGATCCAGCGGAACGCCGCGCCGCCGTTGACCTCGGGAATCAGCTCGCCGAGCATCACGGAGAAGGCGCCGTCGGCCGAGGACAGCAGCGCGCCGAAGACGATCAGAACGGCCACGGTGGCCGCGGTCGACCCGACGACCCGACGCGCCAGGTGCGGGTTCGCCGGGGCGCGCAGGTGCCCACGCACCCACGGCTGCCCCCGGAACGCCGCGAACGGCGCCGCCACCAGGCTGAACAGGATCGAGCGGATGAGTCGGCCGCCCACGATCGCGAGGGCCGCGCAGGCGAGCGCGCCGAGCACGCAGAACGTCACCAGCCACCAGGCGTTGCGGAAGGCCAGGACCGACAGCAGTGCCAGGGACGCCGTCGCCCAGCCGGCACGGATCAGCCGGTCGGCGCGCGGCAGTTCCGCGCCCGCCCGCCGGACCGCGAGGACCACCGCGACGGTCAGGGCGAGCCAGCCGAGGAACCAGCCGATGCCGGTGCGGGTGAGCGGTACGAAGAACGCCAGACCCAGCGCTCCGGCGAGGACCGCGAGCGGTACGGCCCGGTCCTGGGCGGGCGCGGGCCCGGGCCAGCGCGTGTCGAGGAACGACGGCGGGCGCGGAACCGGCTGGTAGCCGCGGTACGGCGCCGGCGCGCCGGCCGGCACCCCGATCCGGTACGGCGCCGGTAGCGGCGTGGCGGCGGGCTGCTGGACGGTGGTCGCCGGCGGGCGGGCAGGGGATGCGCCGGTGCCCGCCGACGGGGCGGCCGGTGCTCCAGCGGTGGCCGGCGCGGCGGTCGCGGGCGTCCCGGTGGTGGGCGCCGCTTCGGCAGCCGGTGCCGCGGCGTCCGCCGCCGTCACCGCGGCGGTCCGTGCCGGGAAGCTCTCCTGCGGCCCGACGACGGCCGTCGGGGCTGGCGCGGCGGTCGCCTCGGCCGGCCTGGGGGCGGGGACGACCGGTGTCGGGGCCGGCGGGCCCGCGGCGACCGGAGCCGCGGCGGCGGTGGCCGGCATCAGCGGGATGAACACCGCGTAACCGCGCGTCCCGGGCGGGATGCTGACGGGGATCGCCCAGGCGGGTGCGCCCTCCGCCCCGGGCCACACCATCGGGGGCGGCGCGCCCTCGAGGGACGGTATGACGAGCAGGTGCGGCGTCGCGTCTCCGGGGTCGTCTCCGTCGGTGCTGCCGGTCGGCTCGCCGGACCCCGGGGGGCCCGACACCGGTGGTGGCTGGGTCACGGAACCCCTCCTCGTTAGAACGGTCGGCACACTGTACGGCCGACTCCGGCGTTTCCGCCGCCCCGCGTACCGGCCGGCACCGAGGTGGCGAACGGGAAGGCGAAGCGGACTCATTCGGCATATCACCAGAGTTTCCGCAAGTGATGCCCTGTGGGATCAGCCGTCCGATAACGGACAGGACGCCGATCGCCTTTCCGGCGCACTGTTGTAGCAGGTCAGAGGCGTGAGGACGGCGGGCCGCAACCCATTCCTCGGGCCCGGCGGGGACAGCATCGTCCCCGCCGACACCGCCATCACCGAACCCGACCCCGCGACGACCCCGGCGTAGCGCAGCGCCGGCCGCCGACGCAGCGCCAGGTCGCGCTCCGGCAGTCACGTCCCGGGTGTCCCGTCCCACCCTGCCCACCGGAACCGGCCCTGGTCACGAGCCGGTCGGTCCGGTCACCGAGCACGAGAGGAGCCGGCAATGGCCGCTCCCACCGCCACCGCCTCCCTGAACGCCTCCACCTACTCACCCGGCGACCAGATGATCCTGACGGTCACCTACGGAGACGCCGACACCAAGCCGGTGACCGTCACGATCGTGGTGACCGACGCGCAGGGCAACAGCAGCGCGCCGGTCAAGGTCACCGCCGTCATCGACCCGCTCACCCTCACCGTCACCGACGACTCCGGCCGCACCTGGACCAAAGCGTCGGACAACGGGTCCGTCGCCGTCTACCGGGCGGTGGCGTGATGCCCCGGGTCACCGTCACGGTGCGCGACAACGGCGGGCGTACCGCCACCGCGACCGCCGACTACACGATCGCGCCGCCGGTGCTGGGCGGCTACTACCTCTCCGGCGGCGCCGACCCGACGGCCGACATGGCCGGCGGCAACTTCCGCTCGCTGACCCAGTACCGCAGCTTCGCCGACGGTTACACCTTCCCCGGCTACCAGCGGCCGTGGCTGATCACCCTCGGCAGGGCCGGGGTGCAGATGAACATGGTGCTGGAGCTGAAGCACTACGGCGCGCCCCACGCCGGGCCGCAGACCTTCACCGTGGACGGCGTGACCTACACCGTCCCGGCGCCCGCGATGACCATCCAGCAGCGCCCGGGCACGACCTGGCCCCGGGCGTACGGCTACAGCCAGGTCCTGGCCGGGCACTGCGACGGGCTCTTCGCCCGCGCCCTGTCCCAGTACCGGACCCTGGGCTTCGGGGTGAACATCCAGCTCGCCTCCGAGCTGGACACCGACCACGAGTTCGGCACCACCGAGTCCGGCGTCACCTACAACTGGGCGCAGTCGGACGCCCGCGCGGTGCAGGCGATGACGTACATCGTGAACTGGTTCAGGGCCCGCCAACTGCCCGCCGGCACGACGTTCTCGGTCGGGGTGGGCGGCTTCGACCGGGCCTGCTTCCAGCGCACCCACCCGGAGGCGCTGATGGCCAGGCTCGACTTCCTCCAGTGGAACGCCTACGCCACCAGCCCCACCCACACGGCGCTGGCCCGGTTCCGCCGGGCGAAGGACTGGGCGGTGGTCGACCTCGGCCCGGTCGCCCTCTCCCGCCCGGTGATCATCGCCGAGTGGGGCGTACGGGTGGCGGAGGTGCCGGACCAGGCGGGCTGGATCGCCACCGTCCCGGCCGCCATCGCCCAGCTCAACGCCGAGCGGGGACCCCGGATCGCGCGGACCAACTACTTCAACTCGGGCTGGGGCACCCTGTCGCCGAAGTCGACGGGGCTGGCCGCGCTGAAGGCGGCGTACGCCACCCGGCCGTACGTCTGAACGGCCGGCCGGAGGTCCGCCAGGAGCCCGGGAGACCGGCGGCGGAGGATAGACGTCGATCATGAGGTCCATCGATGGTGGTATAAGATCCGCCGGATCGTGCGCAGGCCCGCTCGTGCGCCTCCCGGTGCGATGTCCACTGAGCCCCGCTGCGCCAGAACAGCCATGGAGATCATGTGAAGTTCAGTCGTCTCGGCCCTGCGATGGCCGCCCTCGTGCTCGCGGTCGGCGCCGTGGTCGCCCCGGCCGGCGCCGCGCAGGCGCATCCGGCAGCGGACACGGTCAACGTCTATCCGCCGATCCAGGGATCGTCCACCTGGGACCGGTTCGGTCTCTCCGGGCCGACCTCGCACCACATCGTCTTCGGCCACTGGGGCTACCCCAACGACTGGGCCGTCGACATCTACCGCGGCCCGGGTGCCACGATCGTCTCGCCGTTCGGCACCAAGACCGCTTCCGGGCACCCGGTCGCCGTCAAGGTGGTCACCGTCCAGGCCGGCTGCGCGACCCGCAATCTCGCCGACGGCGGCTACCGCATCGGGCTCGAGGCCCGGGACACCACGACCGGGCAGATCCTCGGCCGGGCGGACGTGATGCACGTGAACAACAAGCCCGGTGGCATCGTCGTCGGCGCCTCGGTCGGTCCGTGGACCAAGCTCGGCGAGACGGGCCGCTTCCGCTGGTCCAGCTGCTACCAGGTCAACGGTGACAGCGGGGTCCACATCCACCTCGAAGTCATCAACCAGCACCGCTACTCGTGCTACGTGGCCCGCGGTGCGAACACCGGCCTGACCGACCTGACCGTGGTGGGCAAGGTCGGCGTGCACTACACGGGGCAGCGGCAGCGCTGCTGATCCGTCGATCGACGGCGGGCGGGTGCCCCGGCTCCGGTCGGAAGCCGGGACACCCGCCCGGGTCGGGCGCCCGCGCCGCTGCACCCCGGGGTCAGTAGGCCAGCTCCACCGGCCGGCCGAGCACCCGCGCGCCGTTGTTGGCGAGCCAGCCCTCGGCCGCCGCCGCGTGCTGGCTGAACGTGTGGATGTCGCGGAACCGGCGCTGCAACGGCGACGAGTCCCGGGCCGCCCCGCCGCCGGCCGCCCGGTAGCAGGTGTCGACCGCGGCGGCTGCCCGCTCCGTCACCCAGGGCAGCGCGGCGGAGATCCGTGGGTGCAGCGCGGGGATCGCCGCCGGATCGGTGGCGCAGGCCGCCCAGAGCTCGTCGGCCAGGTCCCGCAGCAGCGCCCGGGCGGCCCGTACGTCCAGGTCGGCGCGGCCCAGCTGGAGGCGGAAGGCCGGCGAGTCGGCGAGCGACTGCCGGGCGTAGAGCCGCTGCCGGCCGCCCTCGATCAGCGCGACCATGTCGTCCAGCGCGCCCTGCGCGATGCCGACCGCCACCGCGCCGAGGTGCAGGACGAAGTGGACCAGCGGCGCCACGAAGCCCGGCCCCGGTACGCAGGGCACACCGGTGAACAGGTCGAAGCTCTCCTCCGTGGGGCAGAAGGCGTCCGCCACCTCGATGTCGTGGCTGCCGGTGCCGCGCAGGCCGAGCACGTGCCAGGTGTCGTGCACGGTGACCCGGGAGGCCGGGAAGAGCATGGAGCGCATCGCCGGCGGTGCCCCCGCCGGCCCGCCGTCCCCGGTCAGCACGCAGTTGCCGAAGATCCAGTCGGCGTGCCGGGCGCCGCTCGCGAACGCCCACCGGCCGGTGACCCGGAAGCCGCCGTCGACCGCCTCGGCGCGCCCCTGCGGGGCGAACCCGCCCCCGACGACCACGTCCGGCCCGTCGGCGTAGAACTTGTCGAACCGGTCGCGGGAGAGCATCGCCACCAGGTGCGGCGTCTCGGCGCCGATCATCACCGTCCACCCGGTGGAGCCGTCGGCCCGGGCCAGCGACTCCAGCACCCGCAGCCCGGTGTGCAGGTCCGCCTCGTACCCGCCGTGGCTGCGGGGGACGAACATCCGGAAGCAGCCGGCCGCCCGCAGCGAGTCGAGCAGATCGGCGGGCAGCCCCCGGGCCGCCTCGATCTCCCCGGCCCGGCGGGACACCTCCGGGAGCAGCGCGTCCACCGCCCCCGTCAGCCCGTCCCGGTGCTGGTCCTCCATGGGATCCTCCTCGCCTCGTCGCTCGGCCTCCACTCTGGACCGGTGGACGACCCGGGGCCAGGCTCGCCGCTATCGGATGCCCGCCACTTCGCGCGGTGGGCATCCGCCCGACGCCGCCGCCCGGGAGCGGGCCGGAACGGCACGCCGGCCCGGCCCGCTCCCTATGCTCGACGCATGGAACTGCGGATCTTCACCGAACCCCAGCAGGGCGCGACGTACGACGACCTGCTCGCCGTGGCCCGCTGCGCGGAGGAGGCGGGCTACGGCGCCTTCTTCCGTTCCGACCACTACCTGAAGATGGGCGCGGTGAGCGGCGACCCCGGCCCGACGGACGCGTGGACCACGCTCGCCGGCCTGGCCCGGGACACCCGGCGTATCCGGCTGGGCACGTTGATGACCGCCGCCACCTTCCGGCTGCCCGGCCCGCTGGCCATCACCGTCGCGCAGGTCGACCAGATGAGCGGCGGCCGGGTCGAGCTGGGCATCGGCACCGGCTGGTACGCCGAGGAGCACACCGCGTACGGGATTCCCTTCCCGTCGCTGGGGGAGCGCTTCGACCGGCTGGAGGAGCAGCTCGCGGTCGTCACGGGGCTCTGGGCGACGCCGCCCGGCGCAACCTTCGACTTCGCCGGGACATACTACCCGGTCAGCGCCTCGCCCGCCCTGCCGAAGCCGGTGCAGGACCCGCGCCCGCCGATCCTGCTCGGCGGCATGGGCCCGAAGCGCACGCCCCGCCTGGCCGCCCGCTACGCCGACGAGTTCAACCTGCCGTTCGCCTCGGTCGAGGACTCCGCCGCCCAGTTCGACCGGGTCCGGGCCGCCTGCGCCGAGACCGGCCGCGACCCGGGCGAGCTGCGCTGGTCCAACGCCCTGGTGCTCTGCTGCGGGCGGGACGACGCCGAGGTGGCCCGGCGGGCCGCCGCGATCGGCCGGGAGCCGGACGAGCTGCGCGAGAACGGCCTCGCGGGCACCCCCGCCGAGGTGGTCGACAAGATCGGCCGGTACGCCGAGATCGGCAGCGAGCGGCTCTACCTCCAGGTGCTCGACCTGGCCGACCTCGACCACCTGGAGCTGGTCGCCGCCGAGGTGCAGCCCCAGCTCTGAGCCGGCGGGCAACCGCCGCCCCACCACCGCGTCGACCTCCTGCGCCGGCGACGGCGGCAAGTCGCGCGCGGGGCGGCGGCCCCGTCGTGCCGGCCGTCAGGCGCGGCCCATCTTGGGCGCCGGCCCCGGATGGGGCACCGGGTGCGGCGGGGGCGTCGGCGGCGGCGCCGGCTTGGGGCGGGGCGTGGTGCCCGCCGGGTACGCCCCGGCAGACGACACCGGTCCGATGCCGGTCGGGTCGATCTCCTCCTCGGAGGGGAACACGTCGCCCCGCGGGGCGGGATCGCGGTAGCTGCTCATCGGCGTAGGGTTCCCCGACGGGGGCGCGGTAACCGTGCCCGATCGACCGGTTTCCGTCCCGCCGGTGCTCGTCGGATGATGCGTCCCGACGACCACGGTGTCGAACGGGGGTACGACATGGAGCTGCACCGCAACCGGGGGGCGTTGGTGCTGCCCCTGGCCTGCGTGATCGGGGGCGGGGTGCTGCTGGTGCTGCCGGGGGAGCACGTGCTGCTGCGCCGGCTGGTGGCCGTCGGCGCCGTGCTGCTGGGTGGGGGCGTGCTGGTCGGCCTCCTGCGCCCGTTCCGGTTCGTCGTCGGCGCCGACGGCCTGAGCGTCCGCCGCCCCGGGCTGCGCCGCACGATCGCGTGGGCGGAGGTCGCGGCGCTGGCGCTGGCGCGGCCTCCGGCCCGGCAGGGGCTGCCGTCGACGCCGCGACTGCTGCTGGTTCCCGCGCCGGGCGCGCTGGCCGACCTGCCGGCCGACGCGCACCATCCGGTCGACGGCCGGGCCGCGGTGGAGCTGCTGGACCTGGCGCGGGTCCGGGAGAGGCCCGCCGAGGTGGCGGCGGCGCTGACCCGGCACGCCGGGGACCGTTTCGTCGACGCGCTCGGCGGGGCCCCGGCCGCCGACCGCCACCGCACCCTGTGACCACCGCCGATGCCGGGCCGCGGCACAACTGGGCGGGCAACGTCCGCTACGCCGCCCGCCGCCACCACCGCCCCTCCTCGCTCGACGAGCTGCGCCGGCTGGTGGCGGGCAGCGACCGCCTCCGGGTGGTGGGCACCGGGCACTCGTTCAACCGCCTCGGCGACACCACCGGCGACCTGGTCTCGCTGGCCGGGCTGCCCGCGACCGTCGCGCTCGACCCGGACCGCCGGGCCGTCACCGTGCCGGCCGCCATGCGGTACGGGGACCTCGCGGCCTGGCTGCACGCGCGCGGGTACGCCCTGGCCAACCTCGCCTCGCTGCCGCACATCTCGGTCGCCGGGGCGGTCGCCACGGGCACCCACGGCTCGGGGGAGACGATCGGCAACCTGGCCAGCGCGGTCGCCGGGCTGGAACTGGTCACCGCCGGCGGCGACCTGCTGACCGTGGACCGGGCGGCCGACGGGGACACCTTCGCCGGGATGGTCGTGTCGCTGGGCGCGCTGGGCGTCGTCACCCGGGTCACCCTGGACGTGGTGCCGACCTTCGAGATCCGCCAGCACGTCCGCCTCGGCCTGTCCCGCGCGGCGCTGGACGCGGCGTTCGCCTCGGCGTACAGCGTCAGCGTCTTCACCGACTGGCGGTCGCCGCGGCTGCGGGAGGTGTGGGTCAAGCAGCGCGCGGACGCGGCCCCGCTCCCGGCGGACTGGCTCGGCACGACGGCGGCCGACGCGCCGCGGCACCCGGTGCCGGGCATGCCCGCGCGGAGCTGCACCCCGCAGCTCGGCGAGCCGGGCCCGTGGCACGAACGGCTGCCGCACTTCCGGCTGGGGTTCACGCCCAGCAGCGGGGCGGAGTTGCAGTCGGAGTACCACGTGCCGCGCGGCTCGGCGTCGGCGGCGCTGGCCGCGCTCGATCCGGTGGCGCACCTGATCGCGCCGGTGCTCCAGGTCTGTGAGCTGCGGGCGGTGGCCGCCGACGGGCTGTGGCTCAGCCCGAACCACGGGCGGGACAGCCTGGCCATCCACTTCACCTGGACCGCCGACGCGGCGGCGGTGCTGCCGGTGGTGGCGGCGGTGGAGGAGCGGCTCGCGCCGTTCGCGCCGCGCCCGCACTGGGGGAAGGTCTTCGGCCTCGCCCCGGCGGCGGTCGCCGCGGCCCTGCCCCGGTACGCCGACTTCCTCGACCTGGCGTGCCGGCTCGACCCGGCCGGCACGTTCCGCACCGACCTGCTCGACCACTACCTTCCCCGCGACTAGCGACCGGGCCGGCCGCCCTCCAGCTGCTCGCGGAGGCTGCCGCGCTGCACCGCCCGGCTGATGTCGCTCGGCGAGACGATCCCGACGAGGCGGCCGTCGGCCACCACCAGCGCACGGCCGTCGGCGCACTCGCTGAGCCGGGGGAGCAGCTCGTTCAGCGGCTCGTCCGGCCGGGCGAGCACCAGCTCGTCGGCGCGGCAGGCCACCTCGGCCAGCGTGGTGCCGGCCCGGCGGTCCGCCGGGATGCCGCGCACCCGGTCGAGGGTGACCAGGCCGACGGGCCGGTCGTCCTCGGTCAGCGGCAGCGCCGTGTGCCGGTACGCGAAGAGGTAGTGGTCGACGAAGTCGCCCACCGTCATCTGTCCCGACGCGGTCTGCGGCTGCGGCGTCATCACGTCGGCCACCCGGATGCCCTGGAGCGCGCTGCCCATCCGGGCCTGCCGCTCCTCCATGCCGGCGGCGCCGATCAGGAACCAACCGATCAGGGCCAGCCACAGCCCGCCGAAGCCGACGCCGGCCAGGAACTGCCACAGCCCCAGCCCGATCAGCACCGCGCCGAGCACCCAGCCGGCCCGGGCGGCGACGACCGAGGCCTTCGTCCGGTCGCCGGTCGCCTTCCACACGGCGGCGCGCAGCAGCCGCCCGCCGTCCAGCGGGGCGGCCGGCAGCGCGTTGAAGACCGCCAGCAGCACGTTGATGCCGGCCAGCCAGGCCAGCGAGCCCAGCAGCAGCCCCTCCACCCCGGCCACGGCGAGCACCACCGCGATCGCGCCGAAGAAGAGCCCGATCAGCAAGCTCACCAGCGGGCCGACGCCGGCGATGCGCAGCTCCGCGCCCGGGTCGCGCGCCTCGCCGCGCAGCTCGGCCACCCCGCCGAAGAGCCAGAGGGTGATCCCGCCGACCTCCAGCCCGTTGCGCTTGGCGACGATCGCGTGCGACACCTCGTGGGCGAGCAGGCCGAGGAAGAAGACCACCGCCGCCGCGAGCCCCGCCAGGACGTACGCGGCGACCGGCCGGTCCGGGTAGGCCCGGGGGAACTGGTTGGCCGACAGCCCCCAGGCGATCAGCGCGAAGATGACCAGGACGCTCCAGTTGACCCCGACCGGCACGCCCGCGATCCGGCCGAGCCGGAAACTCGCCCTCATGTTCGGGTACTACCCGCGACAGCCCCGCCCATGCCAGTTCGGAGGGGCATGCTGGCCGATGCCGCGACGGGCGGACCGTCGATGACGAGGTCATGGCCGGTAGCCGCGCCGGGACCTGGCGTGGTCAGCGCTCAGGCCCACCGCCAGCGGAAATGACGGACGGCGACCCGCTGAACCAGTCGGGCCGCCGTTCGCAGAATGGAGATCAGAGCGGGCGGATGTTCTCCGCCTGCGGGCCCTTCTGGCCCTGGGTGATGTCGAACTCCACCCGCTGGTTCTCATCGAGGCTGCGGAAGCCGCTCGATGCGATCGCGGAGAAGTGGGCGAAGACGTCGGGGCCGCCGCCGTCCTGGGCGATGAAGCCGAAGCCCTTGTCGGCGTTGAACCACTTCACGGTACCTGTAGCCATGTCTGCTCCTTCGCAGGCTGTTGGAGACCGCACGGTGTGCGGACTCTTACGCCGCCGCGTTGATCGCCCGCGCCGAACCGACACGACAAACGAAAAGAGCGCCTGGAGGAGGTTTCAGATAACCCCATCAGGCGCCGGAAACGTCTACGGAAATCAAAACTGCAACAAGGAGACCGTAGCACAGGCGGGTGACAGCCCCTGGCCTCGCTGCGTGTGTACCTGTCCTGGCGGTGTCACATCCGCAGGTCTTCGGGGTGCGGCAGACGGTCCTTCTCGTGGTGGAGAAGGACCGTGCGGCGCGGGGTCAGGTAGCGCCGGCCTGCTGGCGGCACTGGTGGTCGCGGTTGTGCTGGAGGGCTTCTTCCAGCTGGTCTTCGAGGATGATGATCCGGCAGGCGGCTTCGAGGGCGGTGCCCTGATCGACCATCTCCCGGGCCCGTGCGGCCAGGCGCAGCTGGTAGCGGGAGTAGCGGCGATGTCCGCCGGCGGAGCGGAACGGGATGATCAGCTTCGCCTCGTCAAGGCGGCGCAGGAAATCCTGCGAGGCGCCCACGATCTCGGCGGCGCGGCCCATGGTGTAGGCGGGGTAGTCGTCGTCGTCGAGCATGTCGTCGGGTTGGGCCATGCATTCCTCTTCGTGAACGAGGGCCCCGGCGCAACACGCGCCGGGGCCCAGGGTTACGGGTTGAGTACACCATCTACCGACAGGTTCGTCGGGTTCTCGTTTCCGCACCGTGCCGCTATCGGCAGGCGGTGCGAGGATCGCATAAGCGTGACCGGAGACCACCTCACGTTCGATGGGACTACGGCGTCCACCTCAGAACTTGCACTACGTCCTGACGGCGGGCGATCCAACGGCGTCCAGCCCTCCCTTTCCTCTTCTTCCATTGCCCACGGTTGCTATCCGCCGATGCCGGAGCCCCACGCGACTTCATGGCCCCGCACATGTGCGGCGGATCCTTGCTGCATCAGGCGGAGCCCCGAACCTTGCGTCGGCCCTGCCTGCGGTCTGCCCTGACCTGGAGTTACGTCAAGGTCTTGTCCTGCACTTGCCGTGGTGCGTGCGGTGATGTGGTTCCACCGCAGTTGCCGAGCGAGCCGCGAGAAGTTCCGGGCCCTGCTTCGACGCTCAGCCTGCTCTCGTCAGCGTCTTTAACCGATCTCTGTCGTCAACGGAGGCAACATTACCCAGCCCCACCGAGAATGTCTAGTCTCGGGAGACCAGATTTTCTCGGCCGCTGATCACGGGTTTCCCCACCGGGCCGCCGGCCCGCGGCAATGTGCACCCGGCGACGCGCAGGTCAGCCAGGGCTTCGAGATGACCCGCGCGGTACGCGAGGTCCTGCTGGGGGCGTCTGGCATCGGCCGCACTCGCCGCTCGCCTGGCGGGTCTGGACCGGGCCGCCACAGTGCTCGGCGAGCCGGTCCGGTTCGTGGCTGTCTGAGCTGTGGCGTGCAATCAACTGTCGCGGCGACGTTGACGGCCTCCCGGTGGACGTATACCTATGTAGTCATCGTCGTCAATCTCTTGGTCGCCGCCACGAGCCGATGGCCGGGAGACGCAGAGGAGTCCATGTGAACCGACGTACCTTCCGCCGCGCCGTCCTGTCACTCGGCATCGCGACGACCACCCTGGTCGCAGCGATCGGCACCCCGGCGTACGCCCGGCCCGACCACCCCGCACCGGCCCCGGCGGTCGCCAGCCCGGTGTTCGCCATCACCGACGGCGTGGCCCGTCAGGTGGCCCTCACCGGTCGGTCCGAGCTGACCCGGTTGGGCGGCTCCGCCGTGAACGGCCCGGTCGACCTGCTCGCCGCCGGCGTCGACGCCCGGCTCGCCGGTGACCTCCGCGCCGCCAACCAGCGGCTGCTGGTCGCCAAGGGCCTGCCGGGCGGCACCGGCTCGCTGTTGCGGTTGCGGCTGGCCCACCCGGACATGCGCGCGGCGCTGGCCCGCGGCGAGGCACCGCTGGTGGCCGCCACCCCGCCCGACGACTCGGCGACGAGCGTGACCGCCTACGACCGCTCCGGCGGCACAGTGGTGCTGGATGCCACGCGGGTGCCGCGGCAGCCGGTGCTCGTGGTGGACGTGGACACCGAGCGGGCGCTCACCGCGGGGCTGGCGATGATGCGCCAGGAGTTGGGCGAGAGGGGCATCGGCCAGGCGGCTCCGGCGCGTCCGGCGACCCGCGCCTCCGGGGTGACCGCGTCGGCCGGTTACTGGGCCACCAAGGTCGACGCGGTCCGGCTGAGCGACGACGAGGAGCCCTGGATCAAGGGGGACGCCGAGATCTACAACCTCGTGGCCGGGTTCGGGTTGGACGGCAAGGTCAAGGTCGACCTCGTGCAGATGCCGTACCTGGACCACGACGGCACCACCTACCAGCCGAACCAGCTGCTGGTGCACTTCTCGTCGTACAAGTACAACCTGGCCGACGTGGTGATGATGGAGGACGACGGGGACACCAACTACGCGGCCCTGGTCAAGGCGATCGCGGGCGCCCTTCTGGTGATCGTGGACGGTGGCGCGTACACCCCGTTGGTCAACGCGATCCTGGATGCCGTCCCCACCTCCTGGTACACCGACGACCCGGACTTCGTGGACGCCTGGTACACCCTGAGCACCGCCAGCAGCGGCCGGAGGCACGGCGCCGCCGCCAACGGCTGGATGGACCTCTCCCCGTACTGGGTCGCGCAGTTCTGACCGGCCCGCTCTTCGGGCATGGTGGCGGGGTGGCGCGGTTGACCGTGGCGACCGACGATCCGTACCTCTGGCTGGAAGATCTTGATGGTGCGGACGCCGCGCGGTGGGTGCGGGACCGCAACGCGGAGACCGTCGCCGCCCTGACCGGCGGCGACGCCTTCGCCGCCCTGCGCGCCGGGTTGCGGGAGGTGCTCGAGGCGGAGGAAATGTCTGTCAGTTCCGCTCGACCCCGCTGGACGTCTTCGGGCAGCGGATCGTCTATTCATTTATATATTTCCATGCATTACAGTGGCGCCGTGCCAGCCCGTACGGGTACAGGCGGCCCACGGCGGCCTCCCGGCATCCCCTACTTTCCGTGGAGAGGTGCTCGTGATCGGTAACTCCTCAGCGCGCCGCCGCACCCTGCTGGCTGCCGCCGCTGGTCTCGTCGTGGCTCCGTGGGCGGCGACCGGCGTCGCGCACGCGGCGGTCCCGAAGGTCTACCTCGACCCCGGGCATGGCGGCACCGACCCCGGCGCCGTCGGCAACGGCCTGACCGAGAAGGCCCTGACCCTCAGCATCGCGCTTCAGACCCGCGACATCCTCAAGGCCAGTTACAGCGTCGACGTACGGATGTCCCGCACCTCGGACATCACCCGCAGTCTCACGTACCGCACGAGCGACGCCAACGCGTGGGGCGCCACGATCTTCGTCAGCATCCACATCAACTCCGGCGGCGGTACGGGTTTCGAGAGCTACCG
The DNA here is from genome assembly GCF_031845925.1 of Micromonospora reichwaldensis. Classification (NCBI taxonomy): domain Bacteria; kingdom Bacillati; phylum Actinomycetota; class Actinomycetes; order Micromonosporales; family Micromonosporaceae; genus Micromonospora; species Micromonospora reichwaldensis. The sequence continues at coordinate 88,920 of NZ_JAVRFL010000012.1, forward strand.
GTACCCGGGCACCTCCAGCGCCCTGCACAGTCCGGTGCACTCGCGGGTCCTGTCGGGCATGCGCACCGTCGGCTCGGTCACCGACCGCGGCCTGAAGACCGCCAACTTCCATGTGCTGCGCGAGACCGCGATGCCCGCCGTCCTGACCGAGAACCTGTTCATCGACACCGTGGCCGATGCGAACCTGCTCAAGCGCGCCGCCTTCATCACCGCCACCGCCCGGGGGCACGCCAACGGCATCGCCGCCTACCTCGGTCTCTAGGGTGCTGCGTCGCTGAGCCGCCTGCACGCCGCGGCGGGTTCGGCGAGGACGCCCGTCCGTGGTCCTGGCCGTATGTTCGGGGGTGGCTGCTCGTCCGGGTCGGCAGTCACCCCATGGTCATGGCCGTGATGGAGTCAGCCAGCGGCTTTGGCGACGATGCGACTGATCTCCTCCTGACCGAAGGCCCGCATGGTCGTGGTGCGGACGTTGCCCGCCCCGCCGAGCCGCAGGAGCGCCGCGGAGGCGGTCTCGTCGTCGGGGGCCTCGACGGCGGCCACGAGGTCGTACGGACCGGCGGTCCACCAGATGTTCAGGAGATTCGCCCCGAGCTTCTGTGTCGCTGCGGCGAAGGCCTCGGCGCGCTTCGCGGTGTCCTTGAAGCCTTGGATCCCCTGATCGGTCCAGTTCAGCAACGCGACATACGTCGGCATGGTCCTTCACCTCCATGAAGAGATCTCAGCGTAAGGCAGTTTTCTGGGACATAAGGGTCGAAATTGACCAGGCATTCGGCGTCGGTGGTGGACTGGGGTGCGGCCGGTGTGGCGTGACGAGCTGCTGACATTCCGTCAGTATGCAGAGGGTATGGTCAGAGTATGACTCGCCGCATCACGATCAGCCTGCCCGACGACGTGGCCGCGTACGTCGAGCGCACGCAGGGCACCACGTCCGGTTTCATCGCCGGGATCCTTCGTCGGAAGATGCGTGCCGACAGTCTTCGTGCGAAGTGGGCACAGCTCGGCTACGTGGTCACCGACGAGGACGTCGAGCAGGCCCGCGCCCGCCTGGCGGCTCTCGCGCCCGTCAGTGACGAGCAGCACGCCCGCAACGTCGAGTGGCTCAGCCAGTTCGACAACGAGGGGACTGCCGCCGCGTGAACGGTCTCGTCCTCGACACCTCCGCCCTGCTGGCGTACGCGTCGGGCACGAGCGTCGAGCCCGGTGCCATGCTGACCCTGGCCGAGGAGGATCCCGACCAGCAGGTGTGGATTCCGGCGCTCTGTCTCGGGCAGGCGCAGCTCGAACTCGCGGGCACGCCCGCCGCCAGCATGCTTGATCTGCTGTTCACGGAGGACCGCGACATCCAGGTGGCGGTCTACGACGCCGCGACGAGTCGGCGGGTGGCCCGCATCGCGGCGGCGTTCACCGTGTCACTGGATGTCGCGCACGCGATCGCCACGGCGATCCTCCACCGCTGTTATCTGGTGACCCGGGACCGGAAGGCCATCGAGGCTGCGGCGCCACCCGGCTTGGACGTCTTCGACATCGGCGAGACCTGGGACTGACGCGCAGCGGTGGTGGCGGCCGGACCTGCCGCAACGGCGGGTGGGGCGGCTTGCCACCGCGTCAGTCGGTGGTGCCGGCCGGGGCCACCCGGGGCTTGGGCCAGCGGGCGAGGGCCGGCCTGTCCAACAGGTAGTGCTCGTGGTTCACGCCGCGTCCGGCTTGGTGGCGTCGACCGGGCCCGTCAGGTCGGGTGGTCCTCCGCTCTTGAGCCAGTCGGCGAACTGCCGCCGCTTCTCGTCGCCATGCCGACAGCCGGCCGGGTCCGAGTGTGTCCGCCCCGTCGGGGATAGTGGCGAGGTGGCTGGGTTGACCGTGGAGAGCGACGACGCGTACCTCTGGCTGGAAGATCTTGATGGCGCGGACGCCGCGCGGTGGGTGCGGGACCGCAACGCGGAGACCGTGGCCGCCCTGGCCGGCGGAGAGGCGTTCGCCGCCCTGCGGGCCGAGCTCCGCCAGGTGCTCGACGCGGACGACCGCATCCCCTACCCCGGGTGGCGCGGCGACCATCTCTACTACAACTTCTGGACCGACGCGGCGCGCCCGCGCGGGGTCTGGCGACGGACGACCCTGGAGCAGTACCGCCGGTCGGAGCCGGAGTGGGACGTGCTGCTCGACCTGGACGCGCTGGCCGCCGAGGAGGGCGAGAGCTGGGTCTGGGGCGGCGCGACGGTGCTGCGGCCCGGCTACGGGCGCGCCCTGGTGAGCCTCTCCCGGGGTGGGGGCGACGCGGTCGTGGTGCGGGAGTTCGACCTCGACCGCCGCGTCTTCGTCGAGGACGGCTTCACGCTGCCCGAGGCGAAGAGCGACGTGGGCTGGATCGACGCCGACCACGTCTACGTCGCCACCGACTTCGGGCCCGGCTCGCTGACCTCCTCGGGCTATCCCCGGGTGGTCCGGCGGTGGCGGCGGGGCACGCCGCTGGCCGAGGCCGAGATCGTCCACGAGGGCCACGCCGACGACGTCGCCGTGTGGGCCTCGCACGACCCGACGCCCGGCTTCGAGCGTGACTTCGTGGGCCGCCGGCTGGACTTCTACCGCTCGGAGCAGCACCTGCTGACCGCGACGGGGGAGCGGATCCCGGTGGCCGTGCCGGAGGACGCCGGGTGGGACGTGCACCGGGAGTGGCTGCTCGTCCGGCCGCGCTCGCCGTGGACGGTCGACGGGGTGACCCACCCCGCGGGCGCCCTGCTGGCGACCCGGTTCGACGCGTTCCTCGCCGGGGAGCGGGAGATGACGGTGCTCTTCCGCCCCGACGACCGTACGGCGCTCAGCGGCTGGTCCTGGACCCGTAACCGGCTGATCCTGGCGGCCCTCGTCGACGTGAAGAGCCGGCTGGAGGTGCTGACGCCCGACGGGGAGGGCTGGCGGCGGGAGGCGCTGCCCGGGGTGCCGGAGTTCGACAACAGCGAGGTCGTGGACACCGACCCGGACAACGACGACGCCTACCTGCTCGTCTCGGAGGGGTTCCTCCAGCCGGCGACGCTGCGCCTCGGGCAGGTCGGCGGAGCGGTCGGGACGCTCAAGCGGGCACCGGCGTCCTTCGACGCGGACGGCCTGGCGGTACGGCAGTTCTTCGCCACCTCGGCCGACGGCACGCGGGTGCCGTACTTCGTGGTGGGCGACCCGGACGCGCCCGCCGGTCCGACGCTGCTCACCGGCTACGGCGGGTTCGAGATCCCCCTGACCCCGCACTACAGCGGGGTGATCGGCCGGGGCTGGCTGGCCCGGGGCGGCACCTACGTGGTGGCGAACATCCGGGGCGGCGGGGAGTACGGCCCCGGGTGGCACCGCGCTGCGCTACGGGAGAACCGGCCCCGCGCGTACGAGGACTTCGCGGCGGTGGCGGCGGACCTGGTGACCCGGGGCGTCACCACGCCGCAGCGGCTCGGGGTCGAAGGCGGCAGCAACGGCGGCCTCCTGACGGGGGTGATGCTTACCCGCCACCCGTCGCTCTTCGGGGCGGTCGTCGCGCACGTGCCGCTGCTGGACATGCGGCGCTACCACCGGATGCTGGCCGGCGCCTCGTGGATGGCCGAGTACGGCGACCCGGACGTGGCGGCCGACTGGGAGTTCCTGCGCGGATACTCGCCGTACCACAACGTCGACGGCGACCGGGCGTACCCGCCGGTCCTGCTCGTCACCTCGACCCGCGACGACCGGGTGCATCCCGGGCACGCCCGCAAGATGGCGGCCCGGCTGCTGGAGCGCGGCCACGACGTGTCCTACTACGAGAACGTCGAGGGCGGGCACGGCGCGGCGGCCAACAACGAGCAGCGCGCCTTCGTCTGGGCGCTGACGCTGGAGTTCCTGTGGCGAAAGCTGGCCGGGCAGGCGCGCCCGCCCCTGCCGCGCCAACCTGTGCCGGTCGACGTCGAGTCCATCGACCGGGCGTCCGGGGCGACTGCACCGGCCCGCCGGGCGGGAAGGCAGACAGCCGACGGCTGAGCGGCTACCCGGTGTCAGTCGGCGGTGCCGGCCGGAACGACCCAGGTCGTGGGCTGTCCGGTGATTGAGGTGATCATGTCGAAGTCGCCGTCGTAGTGGAGGACGGTGACTCCATGTCGCTCGGCGGTGGCCGCGATGAGCAGATCCGCCATCGAAAGTGCACGGTGGTTGCCCTTGTGCAGCGCCTGCACCTGGATGTCGATCGCCCGGTCCCAGATCTCGTCGGGCGTGGACAGCCACCGGAAGCCGCTCAGCAGCCACCGGGCACGCTGTGCGTCCTTGGCGGTGCGAGCACTGTGGATGACCTCGATCTCCACCGCCCCGCAGACCGCGAGTAGCCCCCGCTCGGAGAGCTCCTCGAGTACCGGGGCCACGCGTGGCTTGGGCCAGCGGGCGAGCGCTGACTTGTCCAGCAGGTAGTGCTCGTGATTCACGCCGCGTCCGGCTTGGTCGCCTCGACGGGGCCGGTGAGATCGGGCAGCCCGCCGCTCTTGAGCCAGTCGGCGAACTGTCGCCGCTTCTCGCGGTCGACGATCGCCTTGAGGGCCGCGTTGACGGTGGCCTTCTTGGTCGTGGTGCCGAGGATCTTGCCGGCCTCGGCAAGCAGCTCGTCATCGACGTCGAGAATCGTCCGGCTCACGGTTGACTCCTCGGTAGGTGGGACCTGCCGATGATATCAACCTGGCCTAAAGTTGATATCATTACCGCGCGCCTGGCTGCTGGCGGTGCCTGCCTGGTCCGACCGCGACTGTTCTCGACGGCGGGGTGTCGGTGAGGTCGGGACCGGCGTTCAGGCCGTCGGGGGCGGGGCGGGTAGCTCGTCGACCACCACGACCTCGGTGCCGGGGCGGACCTTCGCCAGCAGCTCCCGCTGCCCGCTCTTCGTCAGCCGGATGCAGCCGTTGGTGGTGTTCCGGCCCAGCTCGCCGTCGTGGTACCAGCTGTGGATGCCGATGTGCGCCCCGCGTAGGCCGGCCGGCACCGAGTCGGGGTCGTCGGGCACCGAGCCGAGGGCGTAGATGTCGACGCCCCCGTACACGCTCTGCGGCGGCGGGGTGCGGCCGAGGATGAAGGTCCGGCCCAGCGGGGTCTCCTGGCCGCGCTGGCCGAGGCTGACCTCCCAGCTGCGCACGGCCCGGCCGGCGCGATACCAGGTGAGGCGGTGGTGCCTGCGCTCGATCACGATCTGGTCGGTCAGCGCCACGGTGGTGTGGCCGCCGGGCGGCAGCCAGGCGAGCGTGCGGTTGGCCGACGGGAGCAGCACCGCCGTCCAGCCGGCCCGCCGTTGGGCGATCGGCATGGTCAGCTCGACGCCGCTGATGGTGGGGTCGAGGAACGCCAGCGGCCGGCCGCCGGGGGCGGTGTAGGCGGCGACGCGGCGGGTCGGGTGCAGGCCCTCGGTCAGCGGCGTGGTGTCCATCGTGTCCGGATCGGCCGGGAAGCCGGTGGGAGCCGGGCCGTAGTCGACCACCGGCAGGTCGTCCGGCGCGGGCGCGGCGACGGGCACCCGCTCCGGCGTGGCGCTGGTCGGGGCCGCGCCGGTCGGCGCGGGCGGCCCGACGACGACCGGCGGCGCGGTGGGCTCGGCCCCGGGGGTCAGCACCCAGCCGGTGGCCCCGCCGGCCAGCAGGAGCAGGGGTACGCCGACGGCGGCTAGCGCGCGGACCTGTCGCCGGTCTATTCGGTCAAAACGCACATACTAACTGTAACGGGTGAACGGCGGCGAAACCCCGTCCCGGCCGGAATGCCGGCCGGGACGGGGTCCACAGGGGCGGAGCCTCAGCTCAGCCGCGCGCCCACGTGGATGGCGATCGCGTCGTGGGCGGGCACGTTCGCGGCGAACCAGCCGCCGCCGTCCACGGTGATCACCGGCCCGCTGCACGTGCCGTTGCTGAAGGTGCCGTGGACGACGTCGCAGTAGCGGCCGGCCGGCAGCCCGCTCTGGTATGACCGGCCGTTGACCGCGGAGTCCTCGTCGTTGATCGTGACGTAGCCCTTGCCGGACCGGCCGAAGGCGATGTGGTTGTTGCCGTTGTCGTACCAGTTGACGACGCCGGCGCCCTCGGTGGCGTTGCGGAAGCCGACCATGTTGGCGATGACCGGCCAGCGGTGCTCGCACTCCCAGCCGGAGTAGCAGGTGGCGTTCAGGGTCCGTCCCGAGCTGTCCGAGGGCGGGCCCTGGTCGCGCTGGCTGAACGTGTAGCTCGACATCACCGTCGGGGAGCCGTACGGCCAGGCGAGCATGAACGCGTTGGCCAGCGCGTAGATGCCCCGGTCGCGGTAGGTCAGCACCCCGCCGACGTCGCGCTGGGTGTCGTGGTTGTCCACGAAGACGGCCGCCGACCCACTGGGCAGGTGCCCCCACCCCTCGCCGAAGTTGCGCAGGTAGGCCAGCTTCTCGGAACGGAAGACCCGGGCCAGGTCCTTGCCGTAGCGGAACTCGTGCACGTCGCCGTTGCCGGTGTACTCGCCCGGCTGGATCGGCTCACCGGCGCCGTGGATCACCTCCTGCACGATGTACGCCGAGCGGGACAGCTTGCCCCTGATGGCGGCGATGTCGGCGGCCGGCATGTGCTTGCTGGCGTCCATCCGGAAGCCGTCGACGCCCAGCGAGAGCAGGTCGTTGAGGTAGCCGGCGATCTTCGTCCGGACGTAGTCCGACTCGGTCTTCAGGTCGGCGAGGTTGACCAGCTCGCAGTTCTGCACCTCCCACCGGTCGTTGTAGTTGGCGATGTCGTCGCCGCCGTTGCGGCCGCAGTGGTGGAAGTCCTGCGTCTGGTAGATCCCCGGGTAGTCGTAGTGCCCGTACGCCGAGCCGGCCCAGCCGGTGCCGCCGTTGTCCTGCCCGGACATGTGGTTGACGACCGCGTCGACGACCACCTTCACCCCGGCGGCGTGGCAGGTGTCGACCATGGACTTGAACTGCGCGCGGGTGCCCTTGCGGGACTCGATCCGGTAGCTGACCGGCTGGTACGCCAGCCACCACTGCGAGCCCCGCACGTGCTCCTGGGGCGGCGAGACCTGCACCCAGCCGTACCCCTTCGGGCCGAGATTGGTGCGGCACTCGGTGGCCACCGACGACCAGTTCCACTCGAAGAGGTTGGCGATGACCTTCTTGCTGCCTGCCGGGGCCGCGCCGGCCGGGGGAGCGGTCGCGGCGGTGGGGACGATCAGGCCGGCGATCACGCCGAGGGCGACGATCGCCGACAACCGTCGACGTCTCTGCATGGAGGACTCCTGACGGGGGATGGGGGACGGGGCGGTGGCGAGGCCGGGAGGCCCCGGTGGTGCCAGGATCTTGCAGTACGGCTTGAAAATTTCCGAAAGGTTACAAGCGCATTGCAAGCGCTGTCAATGCATGGGCATGCGTGGATGTATTCGGGGCTGCCGGCCCCGTATGACGGCCAGGCGCCGGCGACCGAGTGGTCAGGTGGCCGCATCATGGTGGCGTACGACCGGATCGACCGCCACCAGGTCGAACAGCCAGGAGTAGTCGCCGCGCGGCTCCGCAGACACCATGGCAGCTTGCCATCCCCGCCCGTCCGGGAAGCAGCGGCACCGGCAGGCGTCAGGAGAGGTGCCGGGCTCGCCTGAAGACTTGTCAGGCGGAGCCGACGAGCAGCCCGCGATCGGCCATGAAGGCCCGCAATGTCTCCGCGTCCTCAGCGGACATCAGGCGGCGTGGGATCACGGTCGCCGGCATCCGGCCGACGTACACGATCCAGAACTCGGGGGTGTCCCGCACCCGGGCCACCCCGTCCCAGGCGATACCACCGGACTCCGAGCCGCTGCGCATCATGATGTTGTCGTCGGTGATGTCGTAGGCGCCCTCGACGGCGTAGCGACCGGAGCGACGCCGGGCCCGCCACTGCACCCACGGCGAGTACATCATCGACAGCAGGCCACCCAGGACCATCGCCATGCACAGCGACGAGACCCGGTCACCCCACGAGAACCCCCGCGAGACGGCGAACCCGATCGCCCCGACCGCTGCCAGTGCCGCGCCGACGTAGCCGAACTTGCGCAACCGGACACTGCCGAGCGCAGCGGCCACGCGGCCCGGGTAGGCGGGATCGGCGGGGACGTCGAAACGGATGTGCACGTCAGAACGATAGTGCCCCCCACCGTTCGTCGGCAGCGCCTGACTCGCACCGGCTGGCCGGATCGTCCGTCATCAGCGGTACGACCCTCGACGCACCGCCCCGGGATGACCTTCTCGCCTGCCTCGTCGCAGCAGGATCGGGTGGCACAATGCGCCTGTGTCGATCTCCGCGGAGGGCTCTCCCAAGGTTCGCATCGTCACGGCGTTGCTGCGGGACGACAATCGGGTGCTGTTGTGCCACCGATCTCCTCAGCGCCGTTGGTATCCCGACGTCTGGGACATGCCCGGTGGGCACGTGGATCCCGGGGAGCTGCCCGGCGCGGCACTCGCCCGGGAGCTTCGGGAGGAGCTGGGCATCGACATCGCGGCGCCGTTGGGTCCGCCCGTGCACGAGGTTCATGCCGACACGTTCGACATGCAGATCTGGCTGATCGAAGCGTGGACGGGGTCTCCGGTCAACGCCGCGCCGGACGAACACGACGCCATCGCGTGGTTCACCGAGGACGCGCTCGGAGAACTGTCCCTGGCTCATGACAGCTACCTCGCGTTGTTCAGCAAGGTCCTTGGCGAGCATCGAGCCTGACCACGACCGGACCCTCTGAAGATCACACGCGGGCCCCCGCTCCGGCACCGGTGCGCGGAATTTCCGCGCGCCGGTGATCCGCCCGCCCTGCCCGTCCGTACTCGATGGGGAACAGGGCCGGCCGGTGGTGCGCCGCCGCGAGACGATCGAGGAGCAGATGGCCCGGGCACAACGGAACCAGAAGCCGCCCACCGTCCGGACCACCAGCACCAGCCGGGGGGCCCGCACCCGGTCCCGGCCCGCGGTGGCCCTGCTGACCCTCTCGGCGCTCGCCGCGCTGTGGGCCGCCACCATGCTGACCGGCGCCGGCTCGGCCGCGTACGCGTACGGCTTCTTCTTCACCGAGTTCTTCGCCGGGGTCGTCGCCCTCGTGGCGTTGAGCCTCACCGTGATGATGGGGCTGCTCGCCACCGACCGGCTGGTGCTGCTGATCCGGCACCGGGTGCTGCTCCAGTCCGCGCACCGGGCCACCGGCATCCTCGGCGTCGCCGGGCTGGTCTTCCACGTGCTCACGAAGATCGCCACCGGGCGGGCGGCGAGCACCGACGCGGTGGTCCCCTTCGTCGGTGGGCGGGGCCTCTACGTCGGCCTCGGCACGGTGGCCGCCCTGCTGATGGTGAGCGTGCTCTGGACCGGTGTCGTCCGGGCCCGCTTCGCCGGGGTCGGTCCGAAGTGGCTCTGGCGGACCCTGCACTCGGCCGCGTACCTCTCCTGGCCGTTCGCCATCGTGCACGGGCTCAACGCCGGGCGGCCCGCGAAGCCCTGGGTGCTGCTGAGTTATCTCGCCTGCGTCCTGCTGGTCGTGCTGGCGCTGCTGGTCCGCCTCTCCGTCAGCCTCGGCCGGCGCCGCCGGGAGCAGCACCAGGCCGCCGCGATGAACCAGGCCCTGGCCGGTCGGCCGGCCGAGGACGCCCCGCGCCGGTCGCTGTTGCGGGGTCGGACCCGCCGCGCCGACCGGACGGCGGAGCCGGAGCGGCGCGCGGCGACCTGGGCCGGCGCCACGATCGCCGGTGCCACGGTCACCGGCACCTGGTCCGCCCCCGCCGCGCGCCGCCGCGACCCGGAGCGGTTCACCGTGCCGGCCGTGCCCGAGCCCGGCACGCTCCGCGACCCGGCACGCCCGCGCCGACGTGCGGCGGAACCCGTCCCCACCGGCCGCCGCCGCGCCGGCGGCGAGACCACTCGCCGGGACCGGGCGGAGCGGGACGGGGCGCGGCGCCCCTCCGCGCCGCCCCGCCGCCGCGAGGAGGCCGAGGCACCCTGGGACAGCCCCCGACGCTGGGAGCCGAGCGACCCGATCTACGCCGGGCCTGTGTCCGCCGGGCCCGTGTCCGCCGCGCCGCGCAGCGGCGGTGGCCGGCACAGCGTCGAGGACGACCGGGACCTCGAACCGGACTACTGGCGGCCCCCGGTCCGGTACGTCCCCGAGGAGGTCCCGCTGCCGGCCGACGACACCCCGACCCTGGTCGACCTCGCGTCCCGGCGGGCACGCCGGGCCGCCGGCGAGAGCCGGTCCGTGCGCCGCCGCCGGGTCAACGCCGACGCCGTCGACGGGGCGTACTGGGCCGGGCTGCGGGGTGAGGCGAAGTGATCCGGACGACCGTGCCCCCGGTGGCCTGCGTCGGCGAGCCCCGGCTCACCGCCGGCTTCGCCGAGTTCGGCCGGCTCGACCTGCCCGCCCACGAGGAGGTGCACGGGCCGGTCGGGCCGATGGAACCGGCCATCCTGCTCCGGCTCGCCGAGGGCGTCCAGCTCAAGGGCAAGGGCGGCGCGGGCTTCCCGTTCGCGAGGAAGCTCCGCGCGGTGCTGGAGTCCTGCGAGCGGCGGGACCTCCCGGCGGTGGTGGTGGTCAACGCCACCGAGGGGGAGCCGGCGAGCTGGAAGGACAAGGTGCTGCTCACCCGGGCCCCGCACCTGGTCCTCGACGGCGCCGCGCTGGCCGCGTACGCGCTGGACGCCGAGGAGATCGTCGTCGGGGTGGCCGACGACGGGGTGGGCCGCGACTCCCTGACCGAGGCGCTGGAGGAACGCCGGATGCCGTCGCCGACCAGCATCGTCACCGTGCCGCACCGGTTCATCTCCGGCGAGGGCGGAGCGCTGGTCAACGGCATCAACGGCATGCCGCACATCCCGCCGGGCACCAAGCGACGCTCCAGCGACTCCGGCGTCGGCGGCCTGCCCACCCTGCTCTCCAACGCCGAGACGTACGCCCAGCTCGCGGTCGCCGCCCGGCTCGGCCCGTACGAGTACGCGGCGCTCGGCACCGACGACGAGCCGGGCACCGTGCTGCTCACCGTCACCGGTGCGGCGGGACGCCCGGCGGTGGTGGAGTGCGCGGCCGGCACCGCGCTGCGCGAGATCCTCGACCTGTGCGAGGCGCCGGACGGGCCGGGCATCCTGACGGGCGGCTACCACGGCAGGTGGATCACCCGGGAGGCGGCCGACCGGGCGGAGATCTCCCGCAAGGGGCTGGCCGCCGTGGGCGGCACCCTCGGCGCGGGCATCCTCGTCCCGCTCGGCGCGGACACCTGCCCGCTCGGCGAGGCCGCCCAGGTGGTGCGCTACCTGGCCGGCGAGTCCGCGGGGCAGTGCGGCCCGTGCCGGATGGGCCTGCCCGACCTGGCCCGCGCCGTCGACCTGGCGGTCTCCGGCAGCGCCCCGGTGGAGGTGGTCCGCGCCGCCGCCGGCGACGTGAAGGGCCGCGGGGCGTGCAGCCACCCCGACGGTACGGCCCGGTTCGCGCTCTCCGCGATGGAGGTGTTCGCCGAGGACCTGCGGCTGCACACCACCGGCGAGGGTTGTGGCCGGCGGGTCCGGGCGGTGATGGGCCTGCCGGGCGCCCCCGACCCGAATCCGCAGCGGCTCACGCTGGACTGGTCCCGCTGCGACGGGCACGGGCTGTGCGCGCACGTGGTGCCGGACTTCATCCGGCTCGACGGGAACGGCTACCCCGCCTTCCCGCCCACCCCCGTGCCGACCTGGCTGCGCGAGGGCGCGCGCAAGGCGGTCAAGGTCTGCCCCGAACTCGCGCTGCGACTCACCCCCGCCCCCTGAGGGGGCGGGGGAGGCCGGCGGGTCAGCGGGGGGTGAGGCGGTCGGTGCCCAGACGGGCCTGGAGGACCTCGGGGACCAGCACCGAGCCGTCGGGCTGCTGGAACTGCTCCAGGATGGCCGGGAAGAGCCGGCTGGTGGCCAGCGCCGACCCGTTGAGGGTGTGCACGAAGCGGGTCTGCTTGCCGCCCGGCTCGCGGTAGCGGATGGCCGCCCGGCGCGCCTGGTAGTCGCCGGCCCAGGAGACCGACGACACCTCCTTGTACTTGCCGGTGCTCGGCATCCACACCTCGATGTCGAGGGTCTTCTTCATCGACGCGCTGGCGTCGCCCGCCGACAGCAGGGTGCGCTGGTAGTGCAGGCCCAGCTTCTCGACCAGGCTCTCCGCGTGCAGGAGCATCTCCTCCAGCGCGGCGTCGGCCTGCTCCGGCAGGCAGAACTGGAAGATCTCCACCTTGTTGAACTGGTGGCCCCGGACGGTGCCCCGCTCGTCCGAGTGCGAGCCGGCCGCCTCGCGGCGGTAGCAGGGGGTGTACGCGAACGCCTTCAGCGGCAGCTTCGCCGTCTCCAGGATCTCGTCCTGGTACGCCCCGAGGATCGCCGTCTCCGACGTGGGCAGCAGGAACTGCCCGCGCGGGGCGGACTCCCGGTCCAGGTGGTAGACGTCGTCGTAGAACTTCGGGAACTGCCCGGCGGCGAAGCCGGCGGTGTCCAGCAGCAGGTGCGGCGGGAGCAGGAACTCGTAGCCGGCGCGGATGTGCTCGTCGACGAAGAAGTTGAGCAGCGCCCACTCCAGCCGGGCGCCCATGCCCGTGTACATCCAGAAGCCCGAGCCGCCGAGCTTGACCCCGCGCTCGTGGTCGACCAGGCCCAGCATCCGGCTCAGCTCGATGTGGTCGCGGACCTTCTCGATCGCCGGCGGCTCGCCGAAGGCCCGGACGACCCGGTTGGCCTCCTTGCCGCCCGGCAGCACGTCGTCGGCGGGCAGGTTGGGCAGCTCGCTCATCACGGTGCGCAGCCGCGCCTGCACCTCGTCCAGCTCGGACTCCAGCTCGGCGAGCTGCTTGCGCCCCGCCTCGGGCGTGGAGACCTCCGGCTCGGTGCCGGCGCGCTTCGCCGCCGCGTAGGCGCGCGCCTCGGCCTTGCGGCGCTGCCGCTCGCCGTCGATGCCACTGATCAGGGCGCGGCGTTCCTGGTCGAGCCGCTGGATCTCGTCCAGGGCGCGGTTGACCTCGGCGGGATCCAGTCGCTTCGCCAGCGCGGTCGCCACCGCCTCGCGATCCTTCCGGATCAACTCCATGTCGAGCATGCTGCTCCGTACGCTCCGTCCGGACGTCGGGTGGACCCACCGATGCTACCGCCGCGGCCCGCTCGCGCCCCGGCCCGGTCTCGACGACCTCCGCCGCGCTTCGGTGTAAGGAAGGGCACCTTCCTAACGCATTGCGTTAGGAAGGTGCCCTTCCTTACACGTCAGGCGGTCAGAGCCGGATGGGCATCAGGACGGAGAACGCCTCGACGTCGTCCGGCCGGCGCACGGCCAGCGGGGCGATCGGCCCGTCCAGCTCCAGTAGCAGCTGGCCCCGGCCGGCCGCGTCGAGGGCCTCCAGCAGGTAACCGCCGTTCACCCCGACGCGGAACGCGTCCGACTCCCCGGCCAGCTCGTCCGCCCCGAGCAGCCGCACCCCGCCCCGGCCGTCCGGGCCGAGCACGGTCACCGCGAGCGGGAGGCCGTCGTGCCGTCGGGTGACGACGGGGGCGTCGGCGCTGGTCAGGGCCGCACGCAGGGCGTCGGCGTCGACCGTCAGCCGGTGCGCCGGCCCGTCGTCGGGCGTCGGGCGGAGCAGCCGGCGGTGGTCCGGGAAGTCGTACGGCAGGACGGCGGCGTCGACCGTGCGGCCCGCGACGGAGACGGAGATCGTGCCGGCGGCCACCGTCATCCGGGCCTCGGGGGTGCTCCCCGCACCGGTGTCGAGCAGGGCCCGCACCTCGTCGACGAAGGCGACCGGGGCGAGCACCCGCACCGCCGGCCCGTCGACCCGGGCGTCCGCCCGCGCGACGGCCAGCCGGTGCCGGTCGGTCGCCACCAGCCGTACGCCGTCGACGTCGGACTCGAACAGCACGCCGGCCAGCACCGGCAGGTCGGGGTCGGTGCCGACGGCGAAGCGGACCGCGTCCACGGCGGCGGCCAGGTCGGCGCGGGACAGGACGAGACGGGTGGTCATGGCGGGCTCCCCGGTGTCGATGAGCGTACGGATCCGGGAGAGCTCCCTGCGGGCGCCGGCGAGACCGTCCTCCAACCGGCGCAGGTGCGCGTCGAGCAGGCGGTGGATCTGGGCCGGCTCGGACCGCAGGGCGGCGGCGATCCCGGCGACCGGCATGCCGACCCGGCGCAGCCCGGCCACCAGCCGGGCGGGGGCCACCTGGTCGCCCGTGTACCAGCGGTAGCCGGTCACCGGGTCGACCAGGGCCGGGGCCAGCACCCCGGCCGAGTCGTAGAACCGCAGGGCGCTCACGGTCAACCCGCTGGCCCGGGCCAGCTCGCCGATGCTGCGCAGGTCGCTCTCCACGGCGCTGATCCTGTCGTCTCAACCTGGTCGAGGGTCAACCCGCGCCGGGCCGGGCGGCCCGACGGTCGAGGGCTGCGCTCAGCGGGGCCGGTCCAGCACCCGGAAGGTCATCCCCGCCCGTACCAGCCGGTCCAGCAGCGCGTCGCCCATCGCCGCCACCGGCGTGACCTGCCCCGCCGTGGCCGGCAGTTCGTCGCCGGCCAGGCAGAGCGCCGACTCGCCGAGCATCTTCGCCGTCTCGTCGTAGCCGGGGTCGCCGCCGGCCACCTCGGTCAGCACCCGCCGCCCGCCGCCCGTGGCGACGAACCGGACCCGGAACCAGGACTTCGCCCGCTGCTGCGGCGTCGGCCCCTGCCCGGAGGCGAGCCGGCCGAGCAGCCAGCGCCGGGTCGGCGGCAGCTTCACCAGCGCCACCAGCCCGCCCAGCCCGACTCCGCCGGCCAGCACCGTGGGCAGCCGCTTCACGGCGGCGAAGTGCCGGTAGCGGAAGTCCGGCCCGTACTCCGGGCGGGCGGCGGCCGAGCGGCGGACCACCTGCGGGTCGATCGTCGGCAGCGGCACGATCCACATGCCCAGCTCCTTCGAGCGGGCGAGGCGGCCGGGCACCGCGCGTACCCGCCGCCCGGTCGGTCGCGGCTCGACCTGCCGCCGCTCGCGGGCCGCCCGGGACGCCTCGGCGGTACGGGAGAAGGCGGTGAGCGCCGAGTGGTACGTGCCGGCGGAGAACCGCCCGCCGGCCCGGACGAAGCCGTCGACGGTGATCGGCACGTCGTCCGGGAGGTGCTTGAGCGTGAACCAGACGCCCAGGTCGTGCGGGATCGAGTCGAACCCGCAGGCGTGCACGAGCCGCGCCCCGGTGCGCTCCGCCTCGGCGTGGTGGCGCACGTACATCAGGTCGACGAACTCGGGCTCGCCGGTGATGTCGAGGTAGTCGGTGCCGGCGCGGGCACAGGCGGCGACCAGCGGCTCCCCGTGGTGCACGTACGGGCCGACGGTGGTGGCCACCACCCGGGCGCTCTCGGCGACCGCCCGCAGCGACTCCGCATCGGTGACGTCGGCGGTGAGCAGGGGCAGCCCGGCCAGCGCCGGGTCGATGGCGGCCAGCCGGTCCCGTACGGCGGCAAGCCGGCCGGGGTTGCGCCCCGCGAGCGCCCAGCGCAGCCCCGGCGGAGCGTTGCGGGCCAGGTACTCGGCGGTCAGCCCCCCGGTGAAGCCGGTGGCCCCGAAGAGGACGACGTCGTATGTCCGCTGCTCACGCATCCGCCGAGTCTGCCACCCGGCACGGCGGGCCGCAGCGCTCCGCCTCAGCCGGCGGCGGCCGGAAGATCGGGGCTGAGTACGGCGCGGACGCAGCCGTCGGCCCGGTCCCGGAACAGCGCGTATCCGTGCGCCCCCCGCTCCAGCGGCAGCCGGTGGGTGGCCAGGTGCTCGGTACGCAGCTCGTCGCGGGCCATCCGCTCCAGCAGCATCGGGATGTAGCGCTGCCCGTGCTGCCGCGCGCCCCGCACCGTCAGCCCCTTCTGGGTGACCGCCCCGAGCGGGAAGGTGTCGACGAAGCCGGTGAACTCGCCGAGCAGGAAGACCGAGCCGCCCTTGCGGCAGGCGTGCACGGCCTCGCGGACGGCGGCCGGTCGCTCGGCGCCGCCGGTGAACCGCTCGGCCAGCGACCGGGGGCCGTGCCCGTCCCAGGCCGCCCCGACCGCCTCGACGCACACGTCCGGGCCCCGCCCGCCGGTGCGCTCGCGCAGCTCGGCGACGACGTCGGCGAGCCGGTGGTCGATCGTCTCCGCGCCGGCGTGCCGTTCGGCCATCCGCAGCCGCTCCTCGTCGGCGTCGACGACGACCACCCGCTCCGCGCCGAGCAGCCCCGCCGCCCGGGCCGCGAGCTGCCCGACCGCGCCCGCGCCCCAGACCGCCACCACGTCGCCGGGGCGCACCTGGCCGAGGTCCGCGCCCATCCAGCCGGCCGGCGCGGCGTCGGAGGCGAACAGGGCGCGGTCGTCGCTGACCACCTCCGGCACGGTGAACGCGCCGACGTCCGCGTACGGCACCCGGACGTACTCCGCGTGGCTGCCGGCGAAGCCGCCCATCGCCCGGGGCTGGCCGAACGCCCCGCCGGTGGGATGGCCCCAGGCCGCCTCGGTGACCGCCGGGTCGGCGCTGCCGTTGTCGCAGCAGGAGGGCAGGTCGCGCCGGCAGTACCAGCAACTGCCGCAGGCCACCGACGAGCAGACCACCACCCGGTCGCCGACCCGGTGCCGGCGTACCTCCGGCCCGGCCTCGACCACCTCGCCGAGGAACTCGTGGCCGAGCACGTCCCCGACGGCGAGGAACGGCACCCGACCGGCCAGCAGCGGCAGATCCCCGCCGCAGGTGGCGCTCTGCCGGACCCGGACGATGACGTCGTGGCCGTTGCGCAGCTCCGGGTCGGGCACCTGCCGTACCGCCAGCTCGCCCGCGCCCACCCAGCACAGCGCCCTCACCGCGGCGGTCCCGGCGGACGGTCGGCCGGCCAGCGGTCCGCGCGGAGCACCTCGCCGGTCTCGGCGAGCTGCTTGACCTCCCGCAACGCCCGCCGGACCAGCAACCCGGGATCGTCGCCGACCAGGTGGGCGGCGAGCCCCGCCGGGGCCGCCGCGCCGGGCACCGGCCGGGCGGCCAGCTCCGTGCCCCGACAGCCGGGGGCCGGCCGCAGCTCGACCTGCACCGCGCGGCCGAGCCGACGCAGGGGCTCCGGCCAGCGGCCGCCGGGCAGCACCTCGCCGGGCGGGCGGTCGACGGTCACCACCTGCCAGCGCGCGGGCCGCGGGTCGGCGCCGGCCGCGCGGGGCCAGGCCGACCAGTGCCGCCGTACGGCCAGCGCCCGGCCCGCCGCCGCGACGGCGAGCGCCACCGTGGTCGCGCCCGCCAGCCGTCGTCTCCGGTCCACCTCGGCCCCGCCTCCCGGTCCCCTCCCACGCCGGACGCGCACCGGCGCGCGCGGCCGGTCGCCCGCGTACGACCAGGGTCGGCCGGGGTGGGGTGAAGCCGGCTCCCCCCGAAGGGGTGAACGGGCCCGCGCCGGGTAACCGCCGCCGGCGGGACCTGGGGGAGTGGACGCGTCGGTGGAGGGCGGGGCCGGATGCCGGAGGACGTACGGGACACGGGAGTCGTCACGGTCGCACCCGGGCCGGCCGGCACGCCGCTGCTGACGTCGCGGCTGTGCCCCGCCCCGCCGCCGGAGCCGCTGGTGCTGCGGCCCCGGCTGCTGCGGGCGCTGGACGAGGGGACCGCCGGGCCGGTCACCCTGGTCCGGGCCCCCGCGGGGTGGGGCAAGACGACGCTGCTCGCCTCCTGGTTCCGGGCCGCCGGGGAGGCCGGCGCGCCCCGGGGCCGGGTGGGGCAGGGGCCCGTGACCGCCGCCGCCGGGGGGCGCCGGGACGACGGGTTGACCGGTGCCGCGCCGGGCGACTTCGGCGCGGCGGCCGGCGTACCGGCGGAACCCGGCCGGCCCCGGGCGGCCTGGGTCTCGGTGGAGGCCGGCGACGACGGGGACCGGCTCTGGTCCTACCTCGCGGCGGCGCTGCGCGCGGCCACCGGTTCCGCCGACGACGTGCCGGGGCCACCCGTGCCCGACCGGCCACCCCGCCCCGACCAGTTGGAGGTGCTGGCCGCGGCCCTCGCCGCCCGGGAACGGCCGGTGCTGCTGGTCCTGGACGACCTGCACCGGATCACCGACCCCGAGGCACTGGCCGGACTGGAGTTCCTGCTCCGCCACGCCGAGCAGCGGCTGCGGCTGGTGGTCGGCGCCCGCGCCGGGCTGCCGCTGGCCGTGCACCGGCTGCGGCTGGCCGGCGAGCTGACCGAGGTCGGCCCCGACGAACTGGCCTTCGGTGACGACGAGGTCGCCGATCTGCTCACCGCGCACGGGGTGGCGCTGCCGGCGGCCGGGGTACGCCGGCTGCGGGAACGCACCGGCGGCTGGCCGGCGGCGCTCCGCTTCGCCGCGCTGGCGCTACGCGGGCAGCCGGACCCGGCCCGCTGGGCCGAGCAGTTCGGCGGCGACCAGCCGGACGTGGCCGGTTACCTGCGCGAGGAGGTGCTCGCGGGGCTCGACCCGGACGCGCGGGACGTGCTGCGCCGCTCCGCCGTCGCCGACGCGGTCTGCGCGGGCCTCGCCGACGCGCTGACCGGCCGGACCGACGCCGAGCAGGCGCTGGCCGGCCTGGCCGGCGACGGCGGGCTGCTGCGCCGCGACGACAGCCGCCCGCCCTGGTACCGGTGCCCCCCGCTGCTGGCCGACCTGCTGCACGCCGAGCTGGGCCGGCTGCCCGCCGACGAACTGCGCGACCTGCACCTGCGCGCGGCCGGCTGGTACGCCGACAACGGGCGGCCCGGCGAGGCGCTGCGGCACGCGCTCGCCGGCGGCGACCACGACCGGGCCGCCGCGCTCTTCGTGGCCCGCTGGCCGGAGCTGGTCCCGTACGACCGGGAGACGCCCGCCGGCCGTCCGCCCGCGCCCCCGCCGTCGGAGGCCGTGCGCCGCGATCCGGAGCTCGGGCTGGCCTGCGCCGCCGAGCGGGCCCGGGCCGGCGACGCCACCGCCGCCGCCGGGCACCTGCGCGACGCCGTCGAGGCCGCCCGGATGCTGCCGGCGCCGCGCCGGGACCGGTTCCGGCGGCTGGCCACCGCGCTGGAACTCACCCTGGCCCGGCTGGCCGACGACCCCGAAGCGGTACGCGCCGCCGCGGCCCGGCTGCTCGCCACCCGCCCCGCCCCGTCCCCGGCGTCGCCCGACCCGTCCGTCGCCCCGGCGTCGCCCGCCGAGCCGCGCGGCGCCGCCGCCGAGGACGCCGACGTGCGGGCGGTGGCCGGCACCGCGCTGGGCCTGGCCGACCTGGCGGACGGGGACCTGCCCGCCGCCGGCCTCGCCTTCGCCCGGTCGCTGTCGGCGGCCCGGGAGGCCGGGCGACCGCGTACGGAGCTGGTCTGCGCCAGCCGGGCGGCCCTGCTGCACGCCGTCCGGGGCGAGCTGCGGGACGCCGAGACCCTCGCCCGGGACGCCCTCGCCATGCCGCCCTGCCACGGCTGGTCCTGCCGGGAGGACTGCGCCCACGCGTACCTGGCGCTGGCCCTGGTCGCGCTGCACCGGGACCAGCCCGAGGAGGCGGAGGCGAACCTGGCGCTGGCCGCGCCGGCCACCGGTGAGCCCGTGGTGGGGGCGGTGGCGGCGCTGTGCCGGGCGTACCTGCTGCGGGACGCCGGTGACCTGCCCGAGGGCCACCGGGTGCTGGCCGAGGCCCGGGAGCGGCTGGCCGACCGCCCCCGGGCCGGCGAGCTGACGCACTGGCTGCTGGCCGCCGAGTCGGACGTACGCGGGGCACGGGGTGACCTGGGCGCCGCCCGGGACCTGCTCGGGCGGGCACCCGACGCGACCGCCCCGCCGCTGGCCGTCGCCCTCGCCCGGGTGGAGTTGCGTGCCGGCGACCCGCGTGCCGCCGGGTACGCGCTGCCGGACTGGGAGGCGCCGGAGGCGGCCGGCTGGCCGCTGCCCGTACGCCTGGACGCCGCCGTGCTCGACGCGGTGCTGGCCGGGCGCGCGGGCGACGACCGGCGGGCCGGACGGCTGCTGGAGCGGGCTCTCGACCTGGCCGGGCCGGAGGGGTTCCGGCGGGCGTTCACCCGCGCCGAGCCCGGGGTGCGTGACCTGCTCGCCGCGCATCTGGACGCCGGTACCGCGCACTGGCCGACGGTCAGCGACCTCGTCCGGGGCGCCGACGCGCCGGCCGAGCGGGCCCCGGCGGAGCGGGGCACGGGGGCGCTGGACGAGCCGCTGACGGAGCGGGAGTTGACGATCCTGCGCTACCTGCAGAGCATCCTGTCCAACGTGGAGATCGCGGCCGAGCTGTCCCTGTCGGTCAACACGGTCAAGACCCACGTGCGCAACATCTACCGCAAGCTCGACGCCACCCGCCGCCGGGAGGCCGTCCGCCGAGCCCGCGCCCTCCACCTCATCTAACCCCGCCCCTCCACTGCGTCGATCATGCAGTTGTGGTGGGCGAACTGCCCCCTGCCACCCCATTTGCGAGGCACCAGCACTGCATGATCGACGGGGTGGGCGGCGTGGGCAGGGGTGGGGGTTACGGGGTGGCGGCGTCGACGGCCGTCAGGAGGTCCGCCAAGTCGAAGTCGCCGTCGTGGCGGGTGCCGTTGACGAACAGGGTCGGGGTGGCGTGGACGCCGCTGCGGATGCCGCCCACGAAGTCCCGCCGCACCCGGTCGCCGTGCGCCTGCCGCTTCACCTCCCCGGCGACATCGTCGGCGGGCAGGCCGAGCTGCTCCATGCCGAGCGACAGGTGCACGGGGTCGAGCTGGTCCTGGTGCTCGTAGAGCCAGTCGTGCATCGTCCAGAACTGCCCGCGCCGGCCGGCTGCCTCGGCCGCCTCGGCGGCCTGCTCCGCGTACGGGTGCATGTTGGTGATGGGGAAGTGCCGGTACACCAGCCGCACCGTGTCGGCCCGCTGTCGCAGCAGCTCCCGCAGGTTCGCGTACGCGGCTCCGCAGAACCGGCACTGGAAGTCGGCGTACTCGACGATGGTCACCGGCGCGTCCACCGGCCCGCGGACGTTGTCGTGCCCGGTCACCGGGGTCCGCAGGCGGGCGGTGACCTGGAGTGGCGTGGTCATCGGGTCACCTCAGTCATGTCTCCCAGCCTTCCCCGTGACGGGGTGAGGGTGGCTCACCCCGCCCGGGTGGTCCGGCGCCCGGCTCAGCCCAGCACCGGGGCGACCGCGATGTGGTTCTGCACCTCGCGGATGCCCGGCGCGCACCAGACGGTCCGTTCCACCTCGGCCCGCTCCGGCATCGAGTGGACCAGTCCGCCGAGCAGCACGGTGTCGCCGTGCACCCGGACGGTGATCCGCTCCGCCTCGGTGGCCCCGTTGCGGGCCAGCGCGTCGACGATGCGTACCGCCAGGTCGTGCCCGTCCGGCCGGGTGTCCGGGCGGACGGTGATGCCGTTGCTGACCCCGCGTACGCCGGTCAGCCGGGCCACGGCGCGTTCGGCGGCACGGCGCTGGTACTCCCAGTCCACCTCGCCGTGCAGCGTGACCCAGCCGTGCGAGACGGTCACGTCAAGCTGCTCCAGGGGCACGAACGCGTCCCACTCCAGCGTGTGCCCGGCCGCGGCGGCGATGTCCGGGTCGGCGCGTTCCGCGCCGGTGCCGAGGCGTACCGCCAGGTCGTTGGCGACCGCCCGGACGCGCGCCACCCGGTGCGCCGCCCGCTCGGCGGCCCACTTCTTGGCGTAGCTGTCCACCCGGCCGGTCAGTGTGACCACACCCTCGGCGACCGTCACGCCGATCTCGTGCGGCCGTACCCGGGGTTCCCAGGTCAGCTCGTCGAGGACGGCCGACTGGATGTCCTGGTCGGTGCGGCTGATCGTCTCGATGGCCATCTGTCACTCCTCACGGGATAGCTGCCGGTGCGCGCGGATCCGCCGGGACCGATCCTGGCGCCGGCCGGGGTGAGGGCCCCTCACCCGACCCGGGTGGCTTCTGGGAGCGCTTCCAGGCGGCCGGTCGGATCGGTTAGGGTGAGCGCGTTCCTCGGGTGCGGGAGCCGTCGCGCCGATGACCGGAGCCAGGGCAGCTCCGGCGCGATTCCGCACGCTCCCGTTGCCGGGTCCGGCCGTCACCACGTCGGCTCCCGGCGTCCGAACCCGGAAGGAACCGCAGATGCGCAGAAGTTACGCCGGCGCGGTCGTGTCCGCGCTGGTCGTCGCCGCGGCCGTCGTGGCGGCACCGTTCACCGCGGCCGGCGCGCCCACCGCCGCCGCAGCCGCCGCAGAGCCGTACACCTGGAAGAACGTCCGGATCGACGGCGGCGGCTTCGTCCCCGGCATCGTCTTCAACCCCACCGAGAAGAACCTGATCTACGCCCGCACGGACATCGGCGGGATGTACCGGTGGACGCAGGCCACGCAGTCCTGGACGCCGCTGCTGGACTGGGTCGGCGCCGACAGGTGGGGCTGGAACGGCGTGGTCAGCGTCGCCACGGACCCGGTGCAGACCAACCGCGTCTACGCGGCCGTCGGCATGTACACCAACGACTGGGACCCGAACAACGGCGCCATCCTCCGCTCGGCCGACAAGGGCGCCACCTGGCAGGTCACCGAGCTGCCGTTCAAGAACGGCGGGAACATGCCCGGCCGGGGCATGGGCGAGCGGCTCGCCGTCGACCCCAACCGGAACAGCATCCTGTACTACGGCGCCGAGGGCGGCAACGGCCTGTGGCGCAGCACCGACTTCGGGGCGACCTGGGCGAAGGTGACCAACTTCCCCAACGTCGGCAACTACCGGGCCGACCCGAGCGACCCGAACGGCTACAACGGCCAGAACCAGGGTCTGACCTGGGTCAGCTTCGACAAGAGCACCGGTACGGCCGGCACCGCCACGCAGACCATCTACGTCGGCGTGGCCGACAAGGAGAACCCGGTCTACCGCAGCACGAACGGCGGCGCCACCTGGGAGCGGATCGCGGGGCAGCCGACCGGCTACCTCGCGCACAAGGGCGTCGTCGACCCGGTGGGCGGCTTCCTCTACATCGCCACCAGCGACACCGGCGGCCCGTACGACGGCGGCAAGGGCGACGTCTGGAAGTTCAGCCGCGCCACCGGCGCATGGACGCGGATCAGCCCGGTCCCGTCCACCAGCACCGACGCGTACTTCGGCTACAGCGGCCTCACCATCGACCGGCAGAAGCCGAACACCCTGATGGTGGCCACCCAGATCTCGTGGTGGCCGGACGCGATCTTCTGGCGCAGCACCGACGGGGGCGCCACCTGGACCCGGATCTGGGACTTCACCAGCTACCCCAACAGGTCCAAGCGCTACACCATGGACGTCAGTTCCGTGCCGTGGCTGACCTTCGGCAGCAACCCCGCCCCGCCGGAGGAGACCCCGAAGCTCGGCTGGATGAACGAGTCGGTCGAGATCGACCCACACGACAGCAACCGCTTCATGTACGGCACCGGCGCCACCATCTACGGCAGCACCGACCTCACCAAGTGGGACACCGGCGGCCAGTTCACCATCAGGCCGATGGTCAGGGGCCTGGAGGAGACCGCGGTGCTCGACCTGGTCAGCCCGCCCTCCGGGGCGCCGCTGGTCAGCGCGCTCGGCGACATCGGCGGCTTCCGGCACACCGACCTGGACGCCGTGCCGCCGATGCTCTTCACCCAGCCCACCTTCACCAGCACCACCAGCCTGGACTACGCCGAGACGAAGCCGGCCGTGATGGTGCGCGCCGGCAACTTCACCGACGCGGACCGGCCGAACGACAGCCACGTCGCGTTCTCCACCGACGGCGGTGCCAACTGGTTCCAGGGCAGCGAGCCGTCCGGCGTCAACAGCGGCGGCACGGTCGCCGCGTCGGCCGACGGTAGCCGCTTCGTCTGGGCCCCGGGCGACGCCGGTCAGCAGGTGGTGTACTCGGTCGGGTTCGGCAACTCGTGGACCGCGTCGACGGGCATCCCGGCCAACGCGACGATCGAGTCCGACCGCGTCGACCCCAACAAGTTCTACGGCTTCAGCGGCGGCAAGCTCTACGTCAGCACCGACGGCGGGGCGAGCTTCACCGCCTCGGCCGCCGCCGGCCTGCCCAGCACCGGCAACGTCAGGTTCAAGGCGCTGCCCGGCGGGGAGGGCGAGCTGTGGCTGGCCGGCGAGGGCGGGCTGTGGCGCTCCACCGACTCCGGGGCCACGTTCACGAAGCAGGCCGGGGTGAGCACCGCCGGCAACGTCGGCTTCGGCAAGGCCGCGCCCGGCCGGACGTACCCGGCGCTGTACCTGTTCGGCACCGTCGACGGCCGGCCCGGCGTGCACCGCTCGGACGACACCGGCGCGACCTGGGTGCGGATCAACGACGACCAGCACCAGTACGGCAACGCGGGCGAGGCGCTGACCGGCGACCCCCGGGTCTACGGCCGGGTCTACCTCGGCACCAACGGCCGCGGCATCCTGGTCGCGGACCGGCTCGGCGGCACGCCCGACCCGACGCCGACCACCTCCACCCCGCCCCCGACGACGCCTCCTCCGACGACCCCGCCTCCCACGACGCCGCCCCCGACCACCCCGCCGCCGACCAGCGGTTGCACGGCGACGTACCGGGTGACCGGCTCCTGGCAGGGCGGCTTCCAGGGCGAGCTGGTGGTCCGCAACGCCGGCAGCGCGGCGATCGCCGGCTGGACGGTGGGCTGGACATTCCCCGACGGTCAGCAGATCACCCAGCTCTGGGGCGGCACCCACACCCAGACCGGGGCGACCGTCTCCGTCCGGGACGCCGGCTGGAACGGCGCCCTCGGTGCGGGCGCCACCGCCACCGCCGGCTTCCTGGGCAGTACGACCGGCGCGAACACCGCCCCGGCCACCGTCACCTGCACCGTCCGCTGACCGCCTCGCTCCGCCGACCGCGCACCCCCGTCCCCACCAGGGGCGGGACGTGCGCGGTCGTGCGGAGCGGGTGGCGGCCCGGTCTCCTACCGGCGCGGACGGGCTCCGGCTGTCCCGTTCCGGTCGGCGCCGCCTCCGGTTCGTGGCCGGGAGGGGAGGCGGGCTACCCGGCACGCACCGAGAGGGCCGGTGCCCCCGCAAGCCATAGGCTCGGAGCTTCGCCCGTCGAAGGAGGGATCCTCCGTGAGTCCGATCAGGACGGCCTACCTCACCGCCGCGCGTTCGGCGGTGGACCTGCTCGCCGACCCCGCCGTAGCAACCCGCTGGGACGAACCGAGCGCCCTGCCCGCGTTCGGCGTGGGGGGCCTGGCCGGCCACCTCGCCAGCCAGGTGCTCGGCGTCCCCGCCGTGCTGGCCGCAACCGTCCCCGCCGGCGACCCCGTGGGACTGCTCGACCACTACGCGCGCGGCACCTGGCTCGGCGCCCCGGTCGACGCCACGGTGAACGTCGCCATCCGCCGCGCCGGTGACGGCCTCGCCGCCGACGGCCCGGCCGCTCTGGTCGACCGGTGCGCCGCCACGCTGCGCGAGTTGACGGACGTGCTGGCGGCGGAGCCGTCCGATCGGGTGGTGCACGTCGCCCGTGGCCCCTGGTCGCTCACCCTGGACGACTACCTGGCCACCCGGCTGATGGAACTCGTCGTGCACGCGGACGACCTCGCGGTCAGCGTCGGCGTGCCCACCCCGGAGCTGCCGGCCGAGACCGTCGACCCGGTGCTGACGTTGCTGGCCCGTCTCGCCGTACGCCGGCACGGGCAGCCGGCGGTGCTGCGCGCCCTGAGCCGGGCGGAGCGGGCCCCGGCGATCGTCGCCGCCCTCTGACGCGACCCTCTGCAGGGCCGCGAGCCTTCAAACAGGGCCGCAGGCCACGGGCCGCAAGCCGCAAGCCGCGGGCTGCGGGCCACGAGCCGCGGGCTGCGGGCCACGAGCCGCGGGCTGCGGGCCGCGAGCCGCGAGCCGCGCTGCGGGCTGCGGGCCGCGAGCCTCTGAACAGGCCGCGAGACGCGGGACGGCGGGCCGCCTGTCGCGGCACGTCATATGGAACAGGCGCGGGCCCCGGCCGACCTCGATGGTCGACCGGGGCCCGTTCATCGCGAGCGTGTGCCGGACCGGTCAGCCGTCGAGGCCGACGGGGGAGTTGGGTCGGTCGACGTCGACGAACTCGATGTCGTCCATCGCCCGGTCGCCCCGGCTGCCGGCGGCCCGCGCGGCGGTGCCGGCGGCCCAACCGATCGCCGCGCCGACCAGCGTGGCGCCGATCAGCAGCGTCCAGGGCAGCGCCGGCCGGCGGCCGGCCAGCGCGTCGAAGGCCTGGGTGGCCCGGCGCCGGGCCTCGTCCGCCGCCGAGCCCACCAGGTCGCCGGCCTCGTCGGCGAGACCGGAGCCGCCTCGGCGGGCCGAACGGGCGGTGTCGCGGACGCTGTCGCTGGCGGAGCTGACCGCCGAGACCAGGTGCTGCCACGCCTGGTCCGTGATCCGCTCAGGCTTGCTGCGGCGGTCCAGCAGGTTGCTTCCGAACATGGTGGTTACCTCCTCGGGGCCGAAGCCGGCGGCCATTTTCGGACTTCGGCGTCGCACCGGCGTGTGACGGTTCGCTCGTTTCCGCCTGTGCCCCGTGGGGCTGCTCCGCAAACCCCGTGCCGCGGGTGCGACGCCCCGGGCGGCGGTGCGCGGGCGCGGCGTCAGCGGACGGCGACCGCCACGGTCACGCCCCGGGCGAAGTCGTCGTCGCCGTCGTCGTCATCGTCGCCTCCGCCGCCGCCGAACCCGCAGGCCAGTACGAGGGCCAACAGCGCGCTGACGCCGGCCAGCGCGGCAAGTCTCCTGAGCATCGATCGTCCTCCCGGTCGCAGTCGTGTCTCCGAGCCGATGCTAGGCAGAACGGGCAAGGCGCGGGGCCGAAGCGGTACGGGCCACGCCGGGGGACCGGCTGTTGGGCGGTGCCGGCGGGAGCCGGCTACCCTGGGGCGCGACGTGTCAGCGGTAGCTGATCGTTGGTCGGACAAAACGTCAATAGTCCGGATAAGGGTGACTTGCTGTGCCCTGATCCGCGAATTGCTCATCCCGAGGGGTGGCGACCGAGGCCGTCAGAGGAATACTCTCGGTCGCGGCCCGCGTACTGATGAGGCGCCCGTCGGACGGGCGAGTGGAGGTGCTCGCGTGAGCCTGTCGATTGTGAAGTCGGTCCTGCCCGGTGGTGTCATCGAGATCGCCCCGCGGGGGGAGATCGACGTCGACACCGCATACGAGGTGCGCGAGGCCATCGCCGAGGTCCTGACCAAGGGGCGCCCCGGTCGGATCGAGCTGAACATGCGGCTCGTCACCTTCATCGACTCGGTCGGCATCAGCGCGATGGTCGCCGGCTTCCAGACCGCCGAGGTGAGCGGCGTCAAGCTCGTCGTCACCGAGCCGAGCCGCTTCGTGCACCGGCAGCTCTGGGTGACCGGCCTGCTCGGCCTCTTCGGCGCCCCCGAGCCCTACTACGCCGGCGCACCCACCCCCGAGGTCCTCCCCGGCGCCTGACCCGCCGCCGACCCGCCGCCGACCTGCCGCCGGCCGCGAGGTCGGAGGCGGGCCGCTCAGGCGTCGCCGAGGCCCGACAGGTCGACGTCCGCCACCTCGGTGACCGCGCGGATCGCCGTCACCGAGGCGTACCCCTCGGCCAGCAGCGCCAGGTCGGTGCCGGGCTGCACGGCCTGCCCCGGCTCCTCCAGCGACGTGCGGACGAAGCCGTGCCCGGCCTCCGCCACCGTCATCTGCACCTGGCCGAAGGTGGCCAAAGTGCCCCGGCGCACCCCGCGCAGGCGGCCGTGCGGCAGGTCCGGCGCGTTCACGTTGAGCACGCTCTCCACCGGCCCGGCGGTGAGCCGGGGCAGCAGGTCCAGGGCGACCCGGGCGGCGGTCGGCCAGTGCCGCTCGGCGTCGCGTACCCGGGCGGCGGCGGCCACCGCGGCACCCCCGCTGGCGGCCGTGGCCTCCCCGGCCGAGAGCACGTCGAGCGAGACGGCCATCGCCCGGCAGCCGTTCGCGGCGGCGGTGAAGGCCGCTCCCACCGTGCCCGAGTGCAGCACCGCGCGACCCGCGTTGGCGCCCCGGTTGATGCCGGACAGCACCACCGCCGGCGGAGGCCCGAAGGCGCCGTGCACGGCGATCAGCGCGATGAAGCCGGGGGAGCCGCCGACCGCGAACGCCGGCACCCCCGGCACCTCCGGCAGCGGGTGCGCGTGGACCACCACCTGCCCGTCGCGCTCCACGGCGGTCATCGCGGCGCTGGTGCCGCTCGCCTCCTCCAGCGGCGCGGCGACGACCACGTCCAGGCCCCGGTCCGCCGCCGCCCGCGCCAGCGCCTGGATGCCGGGCGCGGCGATCCCGTCGTCGTTGGTGACCAGTACCCGCAGCGTCATCGCTCGACCGCCCGCTCGGCCAGTTCGTCGGGGCTGGTCCGCTCCTGCGGCCGGCTGCCGGCCGGTACGAGACGCACCCGGTCGACCAGGCCGGTGATCGAGTCGAGCCGGCCGGTGCCCAGGCCGTGCCGGGTCACGTTCAGCGCGCCGGCCGCCGCGCCGGTACGGATCGCGGTGCGCACGTCACCGCCGCGCGCCACCACGGCCGCCACCCCGGCGGTCATCGAGTCGCCCGCCCCGCGCGGGTCGGCCGCCTCCAGCCGGGGCATCTCGACCTCGAAGACCTCGCCGTCGACCAGGGCGAGGGCGGGCTTGTCGGCCCGGCTCACCACCACGTTCTCCGCGCCGCCGGCGTGCAGGTCGTACAGGGCCCGGGTGAGCTGCTCCTCGTCGTCGCCGTCGGCGCGGCCGTCGGCGATCAGCTCCTCGTGGCTGACCTTGAGGAAGAAGACGCCGCTGTCCAGCACGGCGTCGAGGTGCTCGCCGCAGAGGTCGACCACCACCCGGCTGCCGTTGGCCCCCAGGTCGGCGGCGAACCGCCGGTAGAGGTCGGCCGGGACCAGCGACGGCTCGTTCGGCCCGCTCAGCACGCTGACCGAGGCGCGCAGCCCCTCGCCGAGCGCCAGGTTGTAGAGCTCGTCCAGCTCGTGCCGGCTGAGCGGCTGGCCGGGGACGTCCACGATCTCCTGCCGGGAACCCTCGCGCCGATCGTGCACGTACCCGCCGCTGCCGGAGTCGCGGACCACCACCTTCAGGTTCACCCCCTCGCTGACCAGCAGCGGCTCCAGCACCTGGCCGATCTCGCCGCCGAGGGCGGCGCAGAGCACCACGTCGACCCCGAGCGACATCACCATCCGGGCCTGCCAGACGCCCTGCCCGCCGGGGTGCAGGTGCAGCTCCGGTGCCTCGCTGGGCTGGTCGACGGTCACCGTCAGCCGGGGCGTGGGCGCGAAGACCATCACGTGCCCGCTCATCCGTCGTGCCCGTTCATGCGCCCATCCTCCGCCGGTCGACACGTGCCGTGACCATCCATCAGCTGACCGTAGTGTGGACGGCGGCCGGACGTCCGGACTCCGGGCGGGATCGGCGCGGCGTTGCCAGGGGGCCCGGCATGCGCGACGATCGGGCGACCACCGACGCTGGGAGACGGCGTGCTCAGGCGAAGTTCCTTCAGCTACACCGTCCAGGCGCGCTGCTCCCTCGCGGAGGCCGCGGCACTGCTCGCCGACCCCACGCGGCAGGAGGACCTGCACCCGCTGATCGTCCGGGTGCGCCGGGTGCCGCCGCGTGCTGGCGCGCGGGCCAGCTACGACATCACCGATCGACTGGCCGCCGGGCCGGTGCGCCTGCCGATCACGTACCGGGCCGACGTCCTCGTCGACGATGCCGACGAGATCGTCACCGTGGCCCGGCAGTGGCCTGCGACCACGGTGCGCAACCACACCCGGCTGCGGGCGGAGCCCGACGGCATGGTCCGCATCGAGGTCGAGATCACCCTCGCCGCGCCCGCGCCGCTCTTCGGCTACGCGTTCCGCCAGGCCCGCGCCGCCCACCTCAAGCTGGCCGCCCGCCTCGCCACGGCCCTCGACACGAGCCCGCCCGGGTCGCCGGCCGACTGACCACCGGACGGGCCGGCAGTGGCCGGAGGCGACGGACGCTGGCGCGCCCCGGTGACCCGCGACGGGCGGGGCACCGGGGCGCGGGCGTCAGTAGACCGACAGGTGCACGTGGTTGGTGTGGTCGCTGGACGGGTCGCCGTTGGCCCCGCTGTACGACTTCCAGCCGCTGCTGGGCAGCCAGATCTGCCTGTACCAGATCACGTAGAGCACGGCGAGCCGGTCGGCGTTGCGCACGAAGTACGCCGACAGGTTGTTGCCGTACGTCCGGTCGCCGCCGGTGGCGTCGCCGCCGAAGCCGCCCTTCTGGGCCGCGAAGTCGCAGGCCCGGCCCTTCGGGTGTTCGCCCGAGCCGCCGGGGCGGTAGCAGGAGACGTAGCGGGTGAAGCCCGCCGCCTTGGCCTGGTTGAGCGCGTGCAGGGTGCGCGGGGTGATGCAGCCGTTGGCGGGGGTCGGGTCGTTGACGCTGCACGACTCGCGCGGCCAGGAGCCGTCGGAGTTGCGCGGGGCGGCCTTCGCCGTCTTGCTGGAGGTGCCGCCCGGCGAGGTGCCCGCCCCCGTGGACTGCTGCCGCTGTTGCTGCTGCTCGCGGTTGGCGACCGTCAGCGCCCGTTCGGCCTGCTCCTTGCGCTTGGCCATCACGGTGACCTGCTTGCGCTGCTCCCGGATCTCGCCGTCCAGGGCGAGCTTGGTGCGGGTGGACTGGTCCCGGGTCTCCTGGAGCTCGCGCAGGGCCCGGTCCTCCTTGGCGGCCACCGCGTCGAGGGCGGCGGCGCGGTCCATGAAGCCGTCCGGCGAGCTGCTGTTGAGCAGGGCGGACGCCACGCTGAGCCGGCCGGTGCGGTAGGCCGCCCCCGCGATCTCGCCAACCTTGGCGGTGTGCGCGGCCAGCTCGACTTCGGTGGTCTTGAGCTGCGCGGCGAGCTGCTGCTGCCGCTTGGCCGACGTGTCCAGGGCGCGCTTGGCGTCGAGGTAGCCCTTGCTGGCGGCCTCCAACTGGGCCCGCAGGGCGGGGGTGCCGCCCTCCTCGTCCTGGCCGGGGGCCGCGGCGAGCAGGCCGGTCCGGGTGGCGGCCGCCGCCGGGGCGGCGGTGACCGGGGCCACCGCGGCGCCGAGGGCGAGCATCGTGGCGATCAGGGCCGCCGTCCGGGCGGCACGTCGTCGTACAGGTGCCATCACTGGCATACACGTGTCCTTCCGTCAGCCGCCGACCGGGTTAGCTGACGGGTTCGGGACGGAAGATCCCTACCGCTGACGCGGATGCACCCCACGAACTTGGTTCCCCGGTTCGCCCCGCCGGGCGATTAGGCGGCGGCCACCGCCGGCACCGGTGGGTGCCGCCTGGCGGAGGCCGAAGCCGAGCCTACCGGTGCCGGTGTGACTGATGCAGCGCAGGTGACGCAGGGTGTACGCCCACTAACAGTCAAATCCGGCATAAGCGCACAATACTCTCCCAGATTTAAGGTTGTCCTCATTACCACTCAACCGACCCGCAGGCCCCGCGCGACGCTCCGGGCTCGATCTGCAACGTGGCGTGCTCGATGTGGAAGTCGTCGTGCAGCGCGGCCCGGGCGGCGCCCAGCACCGCGCCGACCTCCGCGCCGGGTGCCATGGTCAGGTGGGCCGAGGCCACCTCCATCCCGGAGGTCAGCGTCCAGACGTGCAGGTCGTGCACCTCGGCGACGCCGGGCACGGCGGCCAGCCGGTCGTGCACCGCGGTCACCTGGAGGTGCTCCGGCGCGGCCTGCACCAGGATGCGCAAGGCGGCCCGCCCGAGCCGCCAGGTGCGCGGCAGGATGAACACCCCGATCGCGACCGCCACCAGCGGGTCCGCCCACCACCAGCCGGTGGTGGCGATCAGCAGCGCGGCCCCGATCACGCCGAGTGACCCCAGCAGGTCGCCGAGCACCTCCAGGTACGCGCCGTGGACGTTGATGCTCTCCTTCGCCCCGGAGCGCAGCAGCGCGAAGGCGCCGATGTTGGCGAGCAGGCCGAGCGCGGCGACCACCAGCATCGGGCCGGCCAGCACCTCCGGCGGGTCGCCGAAGCGGCGCACCGCCTCGATCACGACGTAGACCGCGACGCCGGAGAGCAGGACGGCGTTGGCCAGTGCGGCCAGCACCTCCAGCCGGTAGAGGCCGAAGGTGCGCTGCGGGTCGGCGCCCGCCCGCCGGGTCGCGGCGATCGCCGCGAGCGCCATGCCGATGCCGAGCACGTCGGTGAACATGTGCCCGGCGTCGCTCAGCAGGGCCAGCGAGCCCGTGCGGAAGGCGGCCACCGCCTCCACCACCATGAGGCCGGCGAGCAGCCCGAACGCCGCCCAGAGCCGGCCCCGGTGGCGGTGCGCGGCATTCGCCACCGACCCGTGATGGTGGTCATGACCTGCGCCCACGCGCCCACCCTCCGTCAGGCGTCCGGATTCGCGTTCAATCTATGTTCACATCGCTATGTATGCAAGTAACGGCGGCTCAGCCGATCGGGTCGACGGTGGTCAGCCGCTGGGTGGCCCGGGACAGCGCCACGTACAGCGTCCGCACCCCCGACCCCGGGTCGGCCCGGATCTCGCCCGGGGCGACGAGGACGACCCCGTCGTACTCCATGCCCTTGGCCTCCAGGCTGGTCACCACCTGCAAACGTGGCGCGCCGAGCCCGCCCAGCCAGCCCGCCACCTCGTCGCGGCGCGGCACCGGCGTGATCACCCCGACGGTGCCCTCGACGTCGGCGAGCAGCGCGCCGGCCGCCGCCACCACCGCGGCCTCCAGCTCCGCCGGCGGCACCGACAGCGCGACCGGGTCGACGCCGGTGGAGCGCACCGCCCGGGGCAGCGGCAGGTCCGGGTGCAGCCGGCGGATCTCGGCCGCCGCCACCGCGAAGATCTCCGCCGAGTTGCGGTAGTTCGTGGTGAGGGTGAAGTGGTGCCGCTTGCGCCGGCCCAACGCCTGGTCCCGGGCCCGGGTCAGCTCCTCGGGATCCCCCGTCCACGCCGTCTGCGCCGGATCGCCCACCACCGTCCACGAGGCCAGCCGGCCCCGCCGGCCGATCATGCGCCACTGCATCGGCGAGACGTCCTGCGACTCGTCGACGACCACGTGCGCGTACTCCCGGTAGTCCTCCGGGCGTTCCCGCGCCGCCTCGCGGGCGGCGCGCTGCCGGTCGGCGAAGGTGCTCAGCTCGCGGACCCCGCCGGCCAGCTGGAACGGGTCCCGCTTCGCCCGGGCGGGCTTCATCGGCTTGCCGAGCAGCGCGTCCAGCTCGTCGAGCAGCGCGATGTCGGCGATCGTCAGCCCGGCGGCGTCGAGGCTGCGGTACGCGTCGGTCAGCAGCCGGATCTCGGCGCGGGAGAGGATCCCCTCGGCGTAGCGGTGCAGCCGGTCCGGACGGGCCAGCCAGCCCAGCACGTGCCGGGGGTGCAGCCGGGGCCACCACGCCTTCAGGAACTCCCGGAACTCCGGCCGCTCGGCGATCTCGTCCTCGAACGCGCGCTGCTCGGGCAGCCGGCCCACGCCCAACCTGCGGGCCTGCGCCCACAGCGCCGCGAAGACCCCGTCGAAGCCGGCCCGGCGCACCTCGTTGCGGCGGGCGCCCCGGGGCATCGCCCGGTCCCGGATGCCGTCCAGCTCGCGGCGCTCCAGCCGGAGCAGCTCGCCCCGGTAGAGCAGGCGCAGCTCGGTCGGGCCGCCCGGCACCGCGTCCCGGACCGCCCGCTCCAGCACCCGCCGCATCCGCAGCGAGCCCTTCACGGCCGCCACCGCCGGCGGGTCGGTGCGGGTGGCGGTCAGGCCCGCGAAGAGCGTGCCCAGCGAGTGCAGGGTGGCGGTGTCCTCGCCGAGCGAGGGCAGCACCGAGGCGATGTACTCGACGAAGACCGACGACGGGCCCACCACCAGGATGCCGCCGCCGGCGAACC
Source organism: Micromonospora reichwaldensis (assembly GCF_031845925.1). Lineage (NCBI taxonomy): Bacteria > Bacillati > Actinomycetota > Actinomycetes > Micromonosporales > Micromonosporaceae > Micromonospora > Micromonospora reichwaldensis. Next base: position 122,630 of record NZ_JAVRFL010000012.1, read on the forward strand.
GGCTGCGGTCGGAATAGAGCAGGTACGCGGCCCGGTGCAGGGCGACGGCCGTCTTGCCGGTGCCCGGGCCGCCGGACACGATCGTCACGCCCGAGCCGGGGGAGCGGATGGCCTCGTCCTGCTCCCGCTGGATGGTGGCGACGATGTCGCGCATGCCCCGGCCGGTGGCCTTCGACAGCGTGGCCAGCAGTGCGCCGTCGCCCACCACCGCCATGTCGGCGGGCGCGGCGACGGGATCGAGCAGGTCGTCCTCGATCCGGGTGACCCGCTCGGCGGAGGACTGGATCGTGCGCCGCCGCACCACGCCCAGCGGCTGCGCGGGGGTGGCCTGGTAGAAGGCGGCGGCGGCCGGGGCCCGCCAGTCGACCACCAGGGTGGACGCGTCGTCGTCGCGGATGCCGAGCCGCCCGACGTGCAGCACCTGCCGGTCCAGCAGGTCCAGCCGGCCGAAGACCAGGCCCTCGTGCTCGGCGTCCAGCATGTGCCGCCGCCGTGCGGCGTGGAACACCATCGCGTCCCGTTCGACCAGCGCCCCGAAGTTGCCCACCCGGGCGAGCCGGTAGCCCTCCTTCTCGGCGCTGACCGCCGACCGGCGCAGCTCGGCCAGTCGGGCGTACACCCGGTCGAGATGCCGCTGCTCGACGGCCATCTCCTGTTCCAGGGTGGTCTGGTCGGTCACCGCTCGCTCCTCCTGACGTCGGCGGCGGGCGGCGCGAACCGTGCGAACCGCGCCAGGCCAACCGCAAGAGGGTACGGCCCGCAGGCAACCAGCGGCGCCACCGGTGCGGGAAAGGAACCCGCGTCACGCCCGCAGGGGCCGCGCCGCGCTCCCCGCCGGGCCCGGTCCGGTCCGTGTCGCGCTCCCCGCGAGGCCCGGTCCGGTCCGTGTCGCGCTCCCCGCGAGGCCCGGCTCAGTCCGTGTCGCGCTCCCCGCCAGGCCCGGCTCAGTCCGCGCGGGCGGCGGCGGTGGCACCGGCCCCGGGGGCGGTGAGCACGCGACGGAGCACGCCGCCGAGCGCCGCGTTGACCTCGTCGGGGCGTTCCATCATCAGCATGTGCCCGGCACCCGGGCAGACGGTCAGCTCGGTCGCCGGCAGCGCGCCGGCGATCGACTCGGCGCAGGGCGGCGGGGTGAGGCGGTCGCGGTCGCCGACCAGGGCGGCGGCCGGCAGGTGGGCCAGCGCGGCGAGGGTGTCCAGCCGGTGCTGCGCCCCGATGGACGCGCGGAACCCGCCGATCGAGCGGAGGGTGGCGCGGGCCACCGCCGAAGTGACCAGCCGGATGTCGTGCGGGTCGCAGCGGTCGCCGAAGAGCATCCAGCGGATGCTGGGACGCAGCGCGCGCAGCAGCGCCCGGGGCGGTCGCCAGGCCCCGCACCGGGCCAGCACGCCGGCCCCGGTGGTCTCGGCGAGCCGGATCAGCCGGGCGATCCGGGGCGAGAGTCCGTACGCGGTGTGCGTGTGGCCCTCGGCGGTGGTGGAGACGAAGACCAGCCCGGCCGTCCGGGCGGCGAAGTGCGCGGGGTGGCGGTGCGCGTACTCCATGATCGTCATGCCGCCCATCGAGTGGCCGACCAGCACGACACGACCGGCCGGGGCCACCTCGTCCAGCACCGCGGCGAGGTCGTCGCCGAGCTGGGCCACGGTGGCGGTGGGCAGCGCCATGCAGCTCGACCGGCCGTGGCCGCGGGCGTCGTAGGTCACCACCCGCACCGCGTCGCCGAAGCGTTGCCGCAGGTCGACGAGTTGCCGGTGCCAGGCCCGTCCGTCCAGCGTCCAGCCGTGCAGCAGCACGACGGTGACCTCGGCGTCGGCCGGTCCAATCGCCTCGACGTGCAGGCGTACGTCGTCGGGAAGACGCACCTCGACGTGCTCCGGCATCGTCACCTCCCCAGGGCCGCACGGAACCGCAACACCGGGGATACCCGGTGGTAACACCGGCTACCCGTCATGAGACCACGGCAACCATGTCGGTGAGAAGGTTCGCAACCCGCTCCGAGTGTGCGGCTGGCCCGCCAAGCTGGGGGCATGGGGTCGCCCCGGGCCGCGCTGGCCGAGCTGCTCGCCGGCAACCGCCGCTTCGTCAGCGGCCAGCCGGTGCACGGCCACGACGTCACCGCCGCCGCGGCGGCCTCGGGCGACCAGCAGCCGTACGCGCTCCTGCTCGGCTGCATCGACTCGCGGGTGCCGCTGGAGGCGATCTTCGACCAGACCTTCGGCTCGATCTGCGTGATCCGCACCGGTGGGCACGTACTGGACCGGGCGGTGCTCGGCTCCATCGAGTACGTGGTCGGCGAGCTGGGCGTGCCGCTGGTGATGGTGCTCGGGCACGAGCGGTGCGGCGCGGTGGCCTCCGCCGTGGACGCGTTGCGGCGCGGGCGGTCGCCGGGCGGCGCGCTGGCCCACCTCGTCGACCAGATAGCCCCGGCGGTGACCGAGGTGGGCGTCGACGACCCCCGGGTGCACCCGATGGCGGTCCGGCGGCACGTGCTCCGTACGGTCGCCGCCCTGCGCGCCGACGACCGGCTCGCCGTCCCGGTCGCCGCCGGCCGCCTTACGGTGGCCGGCGCCCTCTACGACCTGACGACCGGCGAGGTGACCCTGCTGGAGGTGTAAGGAAGGGCACCTTGTTAACGCCTGGTGTATAGGAAGGGCCCCTTCCTTGCACCCAGGCCCGGCGCTCAGGCGGCGGAGGCCGCGGCGGGTGGTGGTGGGGTGGGAACGCAGAACCGCCCGCCGGGATGATCCCGACGGGCGGTTCAGGTGTCGCGTGGGGGAGGGCTCAGCCCTCGAAGACGCCGGCCTCGACGAGGCGCTTCTCGGTGGCGTCCCAGCCGTCACCCGGGTGGGTGGTGTTGAGGTTGTTGATCTCGGCGCGGATCTTCGCGGCGTGGCCGGCGGCGGCCAGCACCCGGATCTCCTCGACGAATGCCTCGGAGTCGGTGCGCAGGTGCGCGGTCTTGCCGTTGGTCAGGTTCCGCACGTAGGCGTGCTTGCCGCCGTTGAGCGGGATGAGGTACTTGAACTCGCCCAGCACGCTGAGGGCGCCACCCTGGCCAGCCTGGCCGGCCCGGACTGACGCGCGCGCGGTCTTAGAGGTGTTGCTCGCCACGGAGGTACTCCTTGCAAGACGTACGGGAGGACGGAACGTCCGGGGGCTGTGCGGACGACACCCTGGTGGGTGGGCCCGCGGAAGATGTGCGCGGCACAGGCCGCCGATGGAACTGTACACGACCGCGGTCCCTGGCTGGTCATCGCGTCGTGAGGGGTCAACCGGGGTACTCGTCCGACTATTCCGACCCGCGAATTTTCCGATTCCCTGGCGCATCATCCGTCACACCAGTCATCATGTGTTCCAGCAACCACTCGGGTGGTCGAGGTCGTAGGGGAAGACGCACCTCGCTCTCCGGGAGGTCACCGTGCCAACGCGTGGCGTCGTATACGTCCACTCGACCCCGCTCGCCGTGTGCTCACACGTCGAGTGGGCGATCGCGCGCGTCCTCGCCGCGCCGGTCAACCTGCAGTGGACGGCTCAGCCCGTCGATCCCGGCGCACGCCGGGCCGAGTGCGGGTGGACCGGTCGCCCGGGGACGGGCGCCGAGCTGGCTGCTGCCCTCCGGCAGTGGCCCATGATCCGTTTCGAGGTCACCGAGGAACCAAGCCCCGGCGCCGACGGCGAGCGCTTCATGTACGTGCCCGGACGCGGCCTGTTCCGGGCGAGCGTCGGCGCGGCCGGCGACATCCAGCTCGGCGAGGACCGCCTGCGCAGCATCATGGCGGGCGCGCGGGCGCCCGAGGCCCTCGCGCACGCCCTCGACAAGGCGCTCGGCACGGCGTGGGACGCCGAGCTGGAGCCCTACCGGTACGCCGGCGACGGCGCGCCGGTGACCCTGCTCACCCGCGTCGGCTGACGCCGGGGCCCGGACCGGGGCCGACTCCTCCTGGCGGGTGAAGGTCAAGTTGCCCCGATAAGGGGTGAACTGGTGGGATGGGCCGCGTGTCGACTACCCCGCGACGTGCCGGCGTCGCGCTCGCCGCCCTGACCGCACTGCTCGTCTCCGGGTGCTCCGGGCCGGCGGACCGCCGCCCCGACCCGGCCCCGACGAGCGCCGCCGCCCCGCCGGCCACCCCGACACCCGCCGCGAGCGTCCCCGGCACCGACCCCGCCGCCCGCGCCGCCGCCCTCGTGGCCTCGCTCGCCGACGAGGACCTCGTCGGCCAGGTGCTGATGCCGTACGCCTACGGCGACGCGGCCACCCGGGTCTCGCCCGGCTCGGCTGCCGGCAACCAGGCGCTGGCCGGGGTGGACACCCCCGCCCAGATGGTCGAGAAGTACCGGCTCGGCGGGCTGATCCTGGTCGGCTTCAGCGCCGACGACCCGACCAAGGGCAACCAGGAGACGACAAACGTCGACAACCCGAAGCAGGTACGCGCGCTGACCGACGGCCTGCGTGCGGCCGCCGGTCGGCTGCCCGCCGGGCCGGCGCCCTTCCTGATCGGCACCGACCAGGAGCACGGCGTGGTCACCCGGATCACCGACGGCGTGACCCTGCTGCCCAGCGCCCTCGCCGCCGGCGCCGCCGGGCGACCGGAGCTGACCGAGGCCGCCTGGCGGGCGGCCGGCACCGAACTCGCCGCGATGGGGATCAACCTCGACTTCGCTCCCGTCGCCGACGTGCTCGCCACCCGCAGCACCGTGATCGGCTCCCGGTCGTACGGTGCGGACCCGAAGTTGACGGCGGGGCAGGTCGCGGGCGCGGTCCGGGGCCTGCAGGCCGCGGGCGTCGCGGCCACCGTCAAGCACTTCCCGGGGCACGGGCACAGCGCCGCCGACTCCCACGAGGGACTGCCGGTGCTCGACCAGCCCCGCCGGACGCTGGAGACCGGGGCGTGGCCGCCCTTCTCCGCCGCCATCGACGCGGGCACCATGGCCGTGATGTCCGCCCACCTCGACGCGCGGTCGGTGGACCCGGGCACCGCGGCGACCTTCTCGCACAAGCTGCTCACCGACGTGCTCCGTGGCCAGCTCGGCTTCCAGGGCGTGGTGATCACCGACGGCATGAACATGCCGCCGGCCAAGCGCTGGTCGCCGGGCGAGGCCGCCGTGCGCGCGCTGAAGGCGGGCAACGACCTCATCCTCATGCCGCCGAACGTCCGCCAGGCGTACGACGGGTTGCTCGCCGCGCTCCGCGACAAGTCGCTGCCCCGGACCCGCCTCGTCGAGGCCGCGACCCGGGTGCTGACGATGAAGTTCAAGCTGGCCGACCGGCCCACGCCCGAGCTGTCCACGCTGGCCGGCCCGGCGCACCGCAAGGCGGCGGAGGACCTGGCCGCGGCGGCGGTGACGGTGCTGCGGGGCGCCTGCGGCGGCGGCGTACGGGGGCCGGTGACCGTGACCTCCTCCGGCGGGCGCGAGCACACGCGGGCGGCGCTGACCGAGGCGCTCAAGGCGGCCGGGGTCAAGGTCGTGGCCGGCGGCGGCACGGTGGTGCACCTCGTCGGGTACGGCGACGGCGCCGGCGACCTGCGCGCCGACGCCGCCGTCACGGTCGCGATGGACACCCCGTACGTGCTGGCGAAGGCCAAGTCGCCCACCCTCCTGGCGACCTACTCCTCCAGCCGGGCGTCGATGACCGCCCTCGCCGGGGTGCTGGCCGGCAAGACCCGACCGGGCGGCCGGTCCCCGGTGCCGGTGACCGGCCTGTCCGCCACGACCTGCGGGGCCTGAGCCGCGTCAGTCCCGGTTGATCCGGGCCGACTGCTTCACCAACTGGTACGCCGGCAGCAGCTCCACGGGGTCCGAGGTGTCCAGGCTCAGCACGATCGGACCGTAGAGGGAGGAGATCGCGATGGCCCGGTCGTGGACCGTGCCGCCGTCCTTCTTGGGGTAGCTCGCCTCGACGGCGTCGACGGTGCCGGCCTTCACCCGCCGGTACACCGCGTCCGTGGTCTTCGGCGCGTAGGCGTCGAGGAAGTACTTCAGGTGCGCCTGTGCGCCGCCGGCGACCCCGTCGACCCGCCACACCCGCAGGAACCCGGTGGAGCCGGTCGGCCGGGCGTCGATCTCGCACAGCATGAGGGCCTTGCCGAGGCGGGGCTCGCCGAACTTCGCCGAACCCTTCACCGCCTCGACCTTCCACTTCGCCGGCACGGAGAAGGTGACCGGCAGCTCGCAGGGCGTGCCCTTGCCGCCCACCGTGGTCCCGGCGGGAGCCGCCACCACCTCGTCGTGCCAGGGCGGGCCGGGGGTCACCGGGGAGGCGGTGACGCTCGGCGAGGCCGAAGGGGAGCCACCGGCCGACGGTGCCTCCTTCCCGTCGGCGCAGCCGCCGGTCAGTCCGATGGTGAGCGCCGCGAGCACGGCGGCGCGGGTACGACGTTGCATGGTGTCCATTCCCCGTTGACGACGAGAGCCGGCACATCAAAGCGGCGCCGAGCTGCGGCGTCAATCCGGTTGATCTACGGTGCCGCACGCAGGGCGGCCACCAGCCACTCCACGGCGGGCACCGCGGGCGGGAACGGGGGCCGCCGGTTGAGCACCCCGATCAGCTGCCAGTACCGCTCCACCTGCCGGTCGGTGAAGGTCGCGATGCCGTCGGCGAGCGCGAGCCGTTCGGCGCGGGACAGCCCCGGATCCACCATCTCGTCGAGCACCGCCCGCGCCCGCCCGGAGTCCGGGGCGATCCCGGCGGCGAGCGCGGCGCGCGCCGGCTCGACGGAGGGCATCGCTGGCGGCGGGGACGTCGCCGCCGCCCCGGCCACCGCCATCGCCCGTACCCGTAGCCGGAAGGCGGGGTCGGCGACCAGACCGGCCAGCTCGACCCAGGCGTCCACCTCCTCGTCGGTGGGCTCGTCGGGCAGGTCGGCGGGGAGCGTCCGCATCGCCCGGGCCAGCCCGTCGCCCTCGGGACCGGGCTCCACGCCACCGAAGACCTCGGCGACGAACTCGTCGATGATCCGTTGCCGCTCGCGGGCGGAGAGGCGGGCCAGGTCGTTCATCAGTCTCAACTCCTCGGTCGTGCTGCCACGTCGGGCGACCGACCGCAGCACCGCCCGGCGCAGCCGCAGGGTGCGGATCTCCGCGTCCAGGGCGCGGCTGTGCGCCTGGGCGACCTCCCGGACGCTCGTCCGCCGCTGGAGGATCCGGCGGACGTCGTCCAGGCCGATCCCCAGCTCCCGCAGGCTCCGGACGAGGTCCAGCCGGGCCACGGCCGCCGCGTCGTAGAGGCGGTAGCCGCCGGTGGACCGGGCGGTGGGCGGGAGCAGGTCGAGGTCGGACCAGAAGCGGATCGTCCGGACGGACAGGCCGGTCCGGCGGGCGAGTTGCCCGATGGTGAACAGGTCGGTGCGGTCGGCCACGTGGATGAGCCTCCTGTCTCCAGCCGCTGGAGGGTCAAGCGGGAAAACCGGGTCGCCCTCGGCCGTCCCACCTGGCACCCTGTGCGCCCATGGGGACAGCAGAGGGTTTCACGTACGTCGAGCGGCCGGACGGCACGGTGGTCATCACCCACCACGGCCGGGCGGCGGGCACCCTGCGCGGTGGCCGGGCGGCGGAGTTTCTCGCCGAGGTCGACGGCGACCCGCAGCTCGTGATGGCCCGGTGGACCGGGAACTACCGCCGGGGCAACGAGCGGACCGCCCGCCAGCATCCCCGCAACCGGGGCTGAACGACGCGCAAGGGCCCGCGCTCGTGCTGAGCGCGGGCCCTTGCGACGGTGTGTGCGGCTACAGCGGGATGTTGCCGTGCGCGCCCCGGGCCGCCGGGGCGGCGGCGAGGGCTTCGGCGATGCGGCGGCGGGTCTCGGCCGGGGTGATCACGTCGTCGACGACGCCGATCTCGAGGGCCCGGTTGACGCCACCGGCGATGCGGGTCTGCTCCTCGACGAGCTGCGCGCGCAGCGCCTCGCGCTCCTCGGCCGGGGCGGCGGCGAGCTTCTTGCGGTGCAGGATGTTGACGGCGGCGCCGGCGCCCATCACCGCGACCTCCGCGTTGGGCCAGGCGAACACCGCGGTGGCGCCCAGGGAGCGGGAGTTCATCGCGATGTACGCCCCGCCGTAGGCCTTGCGGGTGACCAGGGTGACCCGGGGCACGACGGCCTCGGCGAAGGCATGCAGGAGCTTCGCGCCCCGGCGGACGACGCCGTCCCACTCCTGGCCCAGGCCGGGCAGGTAGCCGGGGACGTCGACCAGGACGATCAGCGGCACGCCGAGGGAGTCGCACATGCGCACAAACCGGGCGGCCTTCTCGGCGCTGGAGGCGTCCAGGCAGCCGCCCAGGCGCAGCGGGTTGTTCGCGATGACCCCGACGGTACGCCCGGCGAAGCGACCCAGGGTGGTCACCACGTTCGGCGCCCACTTGGCGTGCAGCTCCACCCCGGGGGCGTCCAGCAGCGCCTTCACCACCGGCTTGACGTCGTAGGCCCGGTTCGTCTCGACCGGCATCTTCGCCGTCAGGTCGTGTCCCCCCTCGTCCTGGGCGGACACGTCGTCGGGCGACAGGCGCCCCTGCCGGCCGAGCAGCGCGGCGAGCTTGCGCGTCTCGGCCAGCGCCGTCTCGTCGTCGGCGCAGGTCACGTGGACCACCCCGGAGCGGCGGCCGTGCGGCTCGGGCCCACCGAGGCGGGCCATGTCGACCTGCTCGCCGGTGACGCTGCGGACCACCTCCGGGCCCGTCACGAAGATCCGGCCCGCGCCGCTCATCACCACGATGTCGGTCAGCGCCGGCCCGTACGCGGCGCCACCGGCCGCCGGGCCCAGCACCGTGGAGATCTGTGGTACCCGCCCCGAGGCCCGCACCATCGCCGCGAACACCTGACCCACCGCGTCGAGGGCGACCACGCCCTCGGCCAACCGCGCACCACCCGAGTGCCACAACCCGATCACCGGCACCCGCTCCCGCACCGCGGTGTCGATCGCGTCCACGACGTGCCGGCACCCCTCGGTGCCCATCGCCCCGCCCATCCGCGTCGCGTCCGTGGCGTATGCGACGACCGGCGAGCCCTCGACCTCACCGCGCGCCCACAGCACACCCGAGGTGTCCCGTGGCACCGACAGCCGCAACGAACCCGCGTCGAACAACGCCCGGAGCCGAACCTCCGGATCCCGATGGTCCGCGACGGACGATGCGTCCACGCCAACGGCGGTGGTGGTCACGTGAGCCTCCATGGCTGTGGTCTCAGGCCCGCGTGAAGACGAGAGCCACGTTGTGCCCGCCGAAGCCGAACGAGTTGTTCAGCGCGGCGGGGATGTCCATGTGGCGCGCCTCGTTGGCGGCCACGTCCAGGCTGAGCCCGTCGTCGGGGTCCTCCAGGTTGATCGTCGGCGGTACGACACCGTCGCGGATCGCCAGGATGGTGGCGATCGACTCCAGCGCGCCCGCCGCACCCAGCAGGTGACCGGACATCGACTTGGTCGAGGTCAGCACCGGGTGGTCACCCAGCGCCGCGCGCAGCGCGGTGATCTCCGCGACGTCCCCGACCGGGGTCGACGTGGCGTGCGCGTTGACGTGCACGATGTCCGCCCTGGCGACACCCGCGTCCGCGATCGCCTTCGCGATCGCCCGGATCGCGCCCTCGCCCTCCGGGTGCGGCTGGACGATGTCGTAGCCGTCGGAGGTGAGTCCGGCGCCGGCCAGCCGGGCGTAGACCCGGGCGCCCCGGGCGGCGGCGTGCTCCGCCCGCTCCAGCACCACGATGCCCGCGCCCTCACCCAGCACGAAGCCGTCGCGGCCCTTGTCCCACGGCCGGGAGGCCCGCTCCGGCTCGTCGTTGCGGGTCGACATCGCCCGCATCGAACTGAACCCGGCGATCGGCAGCTGGTGGATGACCGCCTCGGTGCCGCCGGCCACCACCACGTCGGCCCGGCCGGCCCGGATCATGTCCATGCCGAGCGCGATCGCCTCGGCGCCGGTCGCGCAGGCGCTGGCCACCGAGTGCACCCCGGCCTTCGCGCCCAGCTCCAGCCCCACCCAGGCGGCGGGGCCGTTCGGCATCAGCATCGGGATCGTGTGCGGGGAGACCCGCCGCGGGCCGGACGCCTCCAGGATGTCGTCCTGGGCGAGCAGCGTCAGCGCGCCGCCGATGCCGGAGCCGACGCTGACGCCCAGCCGCTCCGGGTCCAGCCCGGAGTCGGCCAGGCCGGAGTCCGCCCAGGCCTGCTGCGCCGCGATGATCGCGATCGCCTCGGAACGGTCGAGCCGGCGGAGCTTGACCCGGTCGATCAGGCCGGTCGGCTCGACCGCGAGCCGGGCGGCGATCCGGACCGGCAGTTGCTCGGCCCACTCCTGGGTGAGCGGACCCACCCCGGAGCGGCCGGCGAGCATGGCGTCCCAGGTCGACGCGACGTCCCCGCCCAGCGGGGTGGTCGCGCCGAGCCCGGTGACGACGACGTCGGTGTGAGCCATGATCAGGACTGCGCCTCGATGTAGCTGACGGCGTCCCCGACGGTCTTCAGGTTCTGCACCTCGTTGTCCGGGATCTTGACGCCGAACTTCTCCTCGGCAGCCACCACGACCTCCACCATGGAGAGCGAGTCGACGTCCAGGTCGTCGGTGAAGGACTTCCCCTCGGCCACGTCGTCCGGGTTCACCCCGGCAACCTCTTCGAGGATCTCGGCGAGGCCGGCGGTGATCTCGTCACGGGTCATTGCGGTTGGTTCCTCTCATCGTGGATCATTCGACGGCCGACGACGCCGGCCGTCACTCCCCGGCACAGCGGCCGGAGGGGCTTTCAGGGGCAGCGGACGACCTGACCGGCGTAGGTCAGGCCACCGCCGAAACCGAAGAGCAGCACCGGGGCGCCGGAGGGCACCTCCCGCCGCTCGACCAGCTTGGACAGGGCCAGCGGCACACTCGCCGCCGAGGTGTTGCCGGACTCGACGATGTCCCTGGCGATGATCGCGTTCGGGATGCCGAGCCGCTTCGCGATGCCGTCGATGATCCGGGCGTTGGCCTGGTGCGGCACGAAGGCCGCCAACTCCGACGGGTCGACCCCGGCGCGCTCGCACGCCTGCCGGGCCAGCGGCGCCAGCTCCGTGGTGGCCCAGCGGAAGACCGACTGCCCCTCCTGCTGGATGGATGGGCGCCAGCCCTCGATGCGTACCGCGTCGCCCTTCTCCGGCACCGAGCCCCAGACCACCGGGCCGACGCCGGCGGGCTCGCCCTCGCCGACGGCCGACACCACGGCGGCCCCGGCGCCGTCGGCGAAGATGATGCAGGTGGAGCGGTCCGTCCAGTCGACGATGTCGGACAGCTTCTCCGCGCCGATGACCAGGGCGTTGCGCGAGGCGCCGGCCCGGATGGCGTGGTCCACGGTGCCCAGCGCGTACGCGAAGCCGGAGCAGGCCGTGTTGAGGTCGAACGCCCCGGGCGCGGTGATGCCGAGCTTGGCGGCGACCCGGCAGGCCACGTTCGGGCTGCGGTCGGCGGAGCTGCACGTCGCCACGACGACCAGGTCGATGTCGGCGGCGGTGAGCCCGGAGTTGGCCAGCGCCTTGCCGGCGGCGGCGGCGGCCATGTCGGCGACCGTCTCACCGTCGGCGATCCGCCGGGTGACGATGCCGACCCGGTCCCGGATCCACTCGTCGCTGGTCTCGACCAACTGGGCGATGTCGTCGTTGGTGACCACGCGGGAGGGCTGGTAGTGCCCCAGCGCGACGATCCGACTGCCGGTCATGCGTGACCTCCGATGCGGACGAGCGGTTGGCCCGGTGCGACCGGGTCGTCGTGGTGGGCGAGCCACTCGGTGAGTACGCCGCTGCCGTGCGCGGTCACCTCGACCGGGCCCTGCCGGGTGGCCACGTGGCCGACGACCTGGCCGGCGCGGAGCGTGTCGCCCTCGGCGAGCTCCCGCGCCGGCTCGAAGGTGCCGGCCGACGGGGCCACCACCACGCGGAACTGCATGGTCGGCTCGTGGCCCGGAGCCATGCCGTGCCGGGCGATCAGGTCCCGGGCGGCGGGCAGGTCGTCGGGGGTGTTGAGGGTGACCACCTCGGGGGCCCCGGCCCCCTTCAGCTCCCGCTTCACCAGGCCCGCGAGGGTGCCGGCCGGGGGCAGCTCGATCACGCCGGTCACCCCGAGGTCGGCCAGGGTACGCATGCAGAGGTCCCAGCGCACCGGCGCGGTGACCTGGCGGACCAGGCGCTGCACCATGTCGCGCCCGTGGTTGACCGCGGTCCCGTCGAGATTCGACAGCAGGATCCGGGCCGGGTCGGTCGGGGTGATCCCGGCGGCCACGGCGGCCAGCGCCGTCTCGGCGGGGGCCATGTACGGCGTGTGGAACGCGCCGGCCACCTTCAGGCGGATCACCCGGGCCTTCGCCGGCGGCTCGGCGGCGAGCTTCTCCAGCCCCTCGACGGAGCCGGCGGCGACGAACTGGCCGGCGCCGTTGCGGTTGGCCGGGTGCAGCCCGTGCGCGACGATCGAGGCGAGCACCTCCTCGGGGTCCCCGCCCAGCACGGCCGCCATCCCGGTCGGCTCCAGGGCGCAGGCCGCGGCCATCTCCCGCCCGCGTACGCCGGCCAGGGTGATCGCCGCCTCCGCCGGGAGCACCCCGGCGAGCGCCGCCGCGCCCAGCTCGCCGACGCTGTGGCCGACGGTGAGCGTGACGTCGTACATCGGCAGGTGCTCGGCGGCCAGCAGTGCGGCGGCGACCAGCAGCGGCTGGGTCCGCGCGGTGTCCCTGATCTCGTCCGCGTCGGCGGCGGTGCCGAGGTGCACCAGGTCGACCCCGGCCAGCGCCGACCACCAGCGCAGACGTGCTTCGGCGCCGGTGAGGTCCAGCCAGGGAGTCAGGAAGCCGGGTTTCTGGGAACCCTGGCCGGGTGAGAGTACGGCGAGCACCCCTATGACTCTCCCGGATACGCGCGGGTAGCGCTGTGCCGCCCCCGACCAAACCGCACTAGAACCTTTGGAGGGTTCCTACAAAAATCGGCGGCGATCATCACCTGTGTGTGGCGTTTTACCGGCACTCGGGGTCATTGTCTGAGTTGGTACCACCGGGACCACCGGATCGAGCCGGCCGACGGTGAGGGCCACCTGGAGCGCGAAGGCGTCCCGCGCCGCGAGCGGCGAGAAGCCGGTGACGTCCGAGATCCGCCGCAGCCGGTAGCGCACCGTGTTCGGGTGCACGAAGAGGGACCGCGCGGCGCTCTCCAGCGTGCCGCCGGCCGCGAAGAAGGCGTCGAGGGTCTCCAGCAGTTCCCCGCCGGCCCGCACCAGCGCGGCGTAGACGTCGTGCCGCAGCCGCCGGCGCGCCTCCGCGTCCCCGGCCAGCGCCCGCTCCGGCAGCAGGTCGTCCGCCGGCACCGGCCGGGGCGCGGTCGGCCAGGCCGGTGCGGCCCGGAAACCGGCCAGCGCGGCGCGCGCCGACTCGGTCGCCTCGTCCAGGCTCGGCACGGCCGGACCGACCACCACCGGCCCGTCCCCGAAGGCGCCGAGCAGCTTGCCGGTGGCCGCGACCGGGTCGGCGGCGCCGCCCAGCACGATGACCAGCCGGTCGCCGTGCACCCCGCCGATCACCTCCGTGCCGATGCGCCGGGCCTGCCGGTGGACGGTGTGCAGCACGGCGGAGACCTCCCCGCCGGGGGAGCGGCCGACCGCCACCGCCACCGGCGGGGCGTCCGCCCAGCCGAGCGCCGCCGCCCGGCTCGCCAGCACGTCCGGCGAGTCGCCCCGCAGCAGCGCGTCCACCAGCAACGCCTGCAACCGGGCGTCCCAGGAGCCACGCGACTCGGCGGCCCGGGCGTACACCCGGGCGGCGGCGAAGGCGATCTCCCGGGAGAACCGCAGCACGGCCTCGCGCAACTGCTGTTCCTCGCCCTTCGCCGCCAGGTGCGAGACCTGCTCCTCGACGACGTCGATCATCACCTTCACCAGCGCGACGGTCTGCTGGAGGCTGATCGAGCGGGCGAGTGCCTGCGGCGCGGTGGCGAAGACCTCGTCCGAGACCTCCTGGGTGCTGTCCGCCGTGCCGCCGCCGTCGCGTAGCCACTGCACCAGCGACCGGGCGCCGGCCTGGGCCACCAGCATCACCCAGGAGCGGTGGTCGGGCGGCAGGTCGCGGAACCAGGGCAGCGTCTCGTCCATCCGGGCCACGCTGGCGCTGGCCAGCGCCCCCGCCGCCCGCTCGATCCGGCGCAGCGTGGCCGACAGTTCCGTCCCGCCCGGCTCGCTCACCGCCCCAGCCTGACACGCCCCGACCTGCGCCTCCGCGCCGGGCGGCCCGCCGTGCCCCGGCCCGCTGCGCCCCGGGCTGCCAGCCTGCCGTGGCCCCGGGCGGGCCGCCCGTCGTGGTGACGGGGCCCACAGCCGTCAGGCCGGCGGCGGGACGGGCAGTCCCAGCTCCTGGGCCAGGATGGCGGCCTGCACCCGGCTGCGCAGGTCCAGCTTGGCGAGGATCCGGCTGACGTGGGTCTTGGTGGTGCTCTCGGCCATCGCCAACCGGTCGGCGACCTGCTGGTTGGACAGGCCGAGCCCGAGACAGGCCAGCACGTCGCGCTCCCGGGGGGTCAGCGCGTCCACCGCCTGCCGGGTCGCGGCGGAGGTGGTGGGGGCGGTCGCCGCGAACTCGGTGATCAGGCGGCGGGTGACCGCCGGGGCGATGAACCCCTCGCCCCGGGCGACCGTCCGCACCGCCGCCACCAGCCCCGCCGCGTCGATGTCCTTGAGGACGAAGCCCGCCGCGCCGGCCCGCAGCGCCCCGAAGACGTACTCGTCGACGTCGAAGGTGGTGAGCACGAGCACGTCGGCGAGCCGGTCGGCGGCGATCTCCCGGGTGGCCGAGATGCCGTCCAGCCGGGGCATCCGCACGTCCAGCACCGCGACGTCCGGGCGCAGCTCCCGGCACAGCCGGACCGCCTCGGCGCCGTCCTCGGCCTCGCCCACCACCTCGACGCCGGCCGCCCCGGCCAGGATCAGCGCCAGCCCGGCACGCACCGCCGACTGGTCGTCGGCGAGCAGCACCCGGATCACCTCGGCCATGCCACGCCCCGTTCCCTCACGGCGCCACCTCCGTCGGCAGCTCCACCCGTACCCGCCAGCGGCCCCCCGCCGGGCCGGCGGCGAACCGGCCGTTCAGCAGCGCCGCCCGCTCCCGCATCCCGATCAGGCCGGCGCCCGCGCCGGTCAGCGTGCCCCGGCCGGCGCCGACCGGGTTCTCCACGCCCACCACCACCCCCGCCGGCTCGTACGCGACCAGCAGGTCGGCCTCGCCGGCGCCGTGCTTGAGCGCGTTGGTCAGCGACTCCTGCACGATCCGGTACGCGGCCAGGTCCACCCCGACCGGCAGCGCGCGGGGCTCGCCGCGCCGGGTCGCCCGGACGGTCAGCCCGGCGGCGCGCACCCGGTCCACGAGAGCGTCGACCTCGCTGAGCCGCGCCCGGGTCGTCTCGTCGGTGGCGTCGACGGCGGCCCCGCCCTCCGCCGGTTCCCGCAGCAGGCCGATCATCTGCCGCATCTCGCCCAGCCCCTGCACGCTGCTCTCCCGGATCACCCGCAGCGCCGACTCGACCTGCGACCGGTCGAGCCCGGGCACGGAGAGCGCGGCCGTGGCGTGGATGGCCACCGCGCTCAGGTGGTTGGCGACCACGTCGTGCAGCTCCCGGGCCATCCGGGCCCGCTCCGCGCCGACGGCCTGCCGGCGGTCCAGCTCCACCAGCCGGGCCGTCTGCTCGGCCCGGGCCCGTTCGGCGACCGCCTGGTCCCGGTACTGCCGCACGCTGATCCCGGTGAGCACCGGCAGCACCCCGGCCAGCACCACGGGCGCCCCGATGCCCACGCCCCGCCAGTCGCCCCTCAGCAGCACCCCCACCGCCGTGCCGAGGACGCTCAACCCGATCGTGACCTGGAGCAGCCGGCGCCAGGTCCGGGCCGAGCCGAACACGCACGCGTCGTAGAGCACCTGGGTGTAGACGAGGACGGTGGCCAGCGAGCCGCCCATCGCGAGGTCGGCCAGCACCGCCACCGTGCCGAGCGCCAGGCTGACCCGGGTGGCGACCCGGCGCAGGCCCACCGCCGTGCAGACCACCGCCAGCGGCAGCAGGAACAGCGGCTCCGGCAGGTCCGGGTGCCAGGACAGTTGCGGCTGCGTGCCCAGGCCGTACAGGACCGCCCCGCCAACCAGGGAGGCGCACGCCAGCACGACGTCCCGCCCGCCCGTCCCGGCCCTGACCCACCCCGCCGCCCGCACCCCCCGATCCCACCACACCCTCACCCCGCCCGTTTCCGCCGATCATGCGGTCGTGGTGGGGGACGAAAGCTGCACCGGCGTACGAAATCCCCACCACGACTCCATGATCGCGAGGAAGGGGGCGGGGGCGGTGGGGGAGTCGGGTGGGGCGTCGGTGCCGGCCAGTACGGTGACAGGGCCCGTCGGAGCGACCCCGGCGGGCGGGGCGAGCGTGAGGAGACTCCGATGGCGCACGGGGAGGCCGAGCACGGCTGCGCCCAGGGCGAGCCCTGCCGGCCGGGCCACCACGAGCAGCAGGCGGCAGCGAAGCACCGCCGGCTGCCCGGAGGGCTCCCGGCCCACTCGCCGGAGCACCCGGCCCGCGCGCCCGAGCGTCCCGAGCGTCCCGAGGACGACGTCACGGTGCCCCGGCAGCGCGTCGCGGAACCGGCTCCGACCGGCGAGGCCGAGTTGGCGGCGGCCCCGGGCTGCCGCAGCGACCTGCCCGGCTGGGCCGGCGCGCACCAGCACGGCCCGGTTCGCCCCCGGCAGCGCGGCACCCGCCGCGAGCGGCCGCCACGCCGCTGGTGCTGACCACGGCGACGCCGCCCGACCGCTAGCGTGACCGGTGTGAAGGCGATCGCGATCGACACGTACGGCCCGGCCGACCTGCTCACGGTCCGGGACCTGCCCGTCCCGCCGGTCGGCCCGGACACGGTGCTCGTACGGGTCCGGGCGGCCGGGGTGAACCCGGTCGACTGGAAGGTGCGCGAAGGACACCTGGCCGGTGCGATCCCGGGTCACTTCCCGCTCGTCCCCGGCTGGGACGCGGCCGGGGTGATCGAGGCGGTCGGGCCGGCGGTGACCGGGTTCGCCGTCGGCGACGAGGTCGTCGGCTACGTCCGTCGCGACCACATCCAGTACGGCACGTACGCCGAACTCGTCCCGGCGCCCGAGCGGGCGCTGGCGGCCAGGCCGGTGCGGGCGTCCTGGGCCGAGGCGGGCGGCCTGCCCCTGGCGGGCCTCACGGCGTACCAGGCGCTCCAGTCGGCCCGCACCGGCGCCGGCGACACGGTGCTGGTGCACGGGGCGTCCGGCGGGGTGGGCCACCTGGCGGTGCAGATCGCCCGCGCGTTCGGCGCCGACCGCGTGATCGGCACGGCCGGCGCGGCCAACCACGACTTCGTCCGGTCGCTGGGCGCCGAGCCGGTCGCGTACGGCGACGGGCTGGCCGACCGGGTCCGCGCGGTCGCGCCCGACGGGGTGGACGTGGTGCTCGACCTGTTCGGCGGCGATGCGCTCGACGTGTCGGCCGAGCTGATCACCCGTCCCGCGCGGCTGATCTCGACGGCAGACCCGGAGCACGTCACCCGGCTGGGCGGCAGCTATCTGTTCGTCAAGCCGTCGACCGTGGACCTGGGCATGCTCGCCGGGCTGGTGGACGCCGGCCGGCTGACCGTCCACGTCGAACGGACGTTCCCGCTGGCGCAGGCGGCGGACGCGCAGCGCCTGGTGGAGGCGGGGCACGTCCGCGGCAAGGTGGTCCTGGAGATCTGACCCCCGCCCGGGGCCGGCCGTCCGGCGGGCGCCGGCGGCGGGCTCAGCGGGTGCGGCGGCGGACCAGCAGCGCGATCCCGGCGAGCCCCGACGTGATGACCAGCACCACCGCGACGTTGAGCAGCAGCAGCCGCTGCAACTCGCCGAGCGCCTCGTCGATGTCCTTGGCCGGGTTGAGGGCGTCCTCCGGGATGACCCGCTCGCCGCCGCCGACGCCCCCGCTGACGGTGTCGAACTGCCGCTCCAGCGGCACACCCGCCGTGCGGAGGGTCTCCGACATGTTGAGCCGGCCGAGGAACCAGCCCGCGGAGGTCTTGCGGGCGTCCGGCTGCTTGGCCGGGCGGAAGACGCGCGGCCCGCCGACCGCCTTCGGGTAGAGGTCGTACGTCTGCTTCGCGACGTCACCGGCGAACACCACGACCGTGTACTTCGGACCGAGGTCGGCCGCCTTCGGGCCCTTGGGCTGCCCCGTACGGCCGAGGAAGTTGACCTGGTCGATGACCGCCACCACGTGCGCGGGCTGGGCCTCCGCGCGCAGCCGCAGCGGTTCCGCGAGCCCATGCCCGGTGATCTCCACTCCGGCCGGTGGGGTCTTCGGCGCCGCCGTCGCCGTCCCGGCGGAACCGAGCGACAGGACCGCCGCCGCGAGCCCGCCCGCCAACACCGCGACCAGCCGCCGCATCGTTCGGACCATCGCCGCCTCCTCGCCCCGTTCGATGGATGGCTTGCTGCAGGTCACGCGTTGGTTGGCTGACGGGGGTGACCGAACCCGTGCAGGGTGCCACCCTCAAGACTGCGCAGAACGTCGATCGGTTGCAGCTCGTGGAACAGTAATTGGAACTATCTGTGATCCCGGCCCGACCAATGAACGGTAGCCGTGGATCAGCGGGCGGATCGTACCTTTACGGAGGGGTTCATGGGGGGCAGGTTCCCACGGATGGCGCGCACCTGGCCAGTGGTGGTCGGCGTGGCGATCGGTGTGTCGTTGGTGCTGCCGGCCGCGCCGGCGGCCGCCCACAACTCGCTGACCGGCAGTGATCCGCGTAACGGCGCCCGGGTGGCCGAGGCGCCGTCCCGGATCGAGCTGCGTTTCCTGGCGAAGGCGGACCCGAATACGACGAAGATCACAGTGACCGGTCCGGACAACGTGGCCGCGCTCGGCGGCGCGCCGGCCTACTCCGGCTCGCGGGTGAGCGTCCCGTTCAAGCCGGGCCGGGCGGGGCTCTACATCGTCGGCTATCAGTTGGCGTCCAGCGACGGGCACCCGGTCTCCGGCGAGGTGCGGTTCACCCTGACCACCGGCACCCCCGCCGAGTCGCCGACGGGCGCGGGCACCGCCGGCCCGAGCGCCCCGGCGTCGGCCGTACCGCCCTCGTCCGGCGCCGCGCCGACCTCGGCCGCGCCCGACCCGACGGGCGCGGGCACGCCGGGGTCCGCGGTGCCCGCGGCGAGGGAGAGCGACGCCGCGGCCGGACGCGGCTGGTTGTGGGCGCTCGGCGGCGTGCTTCTCCTCGCCGCCCTCGCCGCCGGCCTGCTGCTGCGCCGCCGCTCGGCCCGCCGCTGACCGGCGCGGGCCCGCGACGCCTCAGCGCCCGGACCCACCGGTCCGGGCGCTGAGCGGGTACGCCGCCGTCAGGACCACCCCGAGCCGGAGCCGGAGGTCGAGGACCGACGTGGCGGCGGCGCCGCAGGCGCGCGGGTGGGCCGTCCCGGCAGGGTGGTCGTGGCCGTCGGGAACTGGCCCGGGCTCAGAACAGGCGGACCCGGGCGGCGCGCAGCCGGCTCAGGGTGCGCTCTCGGCCGAGCACCTCCAGCGACTCGAACAGCGGCAGCCCGACGGTACGGCCGGTGACCGCGACGCGCACCGGCGCCTGGGCCTTGCCGAGCTTGAGCCCGCGCTCGGCGCCGACCGCCTCCAGCGTCGACTTCAGCGTCTCGGCGTCCCACGACTCCAGCGCCTCGAACGCCGCCGTGGCGGCGTCCAGCAGCTCCGCGGAGCCCTCCTTCATCGCCTTGGCCCAGGCGGCCTCGTCGATCAGGGGCGCGGCGAGGAAGAGGAAGTCGACGTTCGGCACGATCTCGCTGAGCAGCGCGATCCGGGTCTGCGCCAGCGGGGCCACGGCCGCGAAGGCGTCGGCGTCGAACTCCTCCGGCTGCCACGGCGGCGGGGCGATGGTGCCGGTGCCCGTCAGCCACGGCCGGCAGGCCTCGACGAACTCCTCGACCGGCAGCGCCCGGATGTACTCGCCGTTGAACGCGCGGAGCTTCTTCTCGTCGAAGAACGCCGGCGAGGGGTTGACGTCCGCCAGCCGGAACTCCTCCTCGATCACCGACCACGGGACGATCTCCCGGTCGCCCGACGGCGCCCAGCCGAGCAGCATCAGGTAGTTGCGCATCGCCTCAGCCAGGTAGCCCTCGTCCCGGAACGCCTCCAGGGCCACCTTGTCCCGGCGCTTGGAGAGCTTCTGCCGCTTCTCGTTGACCACGACCGGCACGTGCGCCCAGACCGGCGGCTTGACCCCGAGGGCGTCCCAGAGGAGTTGCTGCTTGGGGGTGTTGGGCAGGTGCTCCTCGGCGCGGATCACGTGGGTGATGCCCATGGTCATGTCGTCGACCACGTTGGCGAGCAGGAAGACCGGCGAGCCGTCGCCCCGGGCGATGACGAAGTCCTCGATCAGCTTGTTCTCGAAGGTCGGCTCGCCGCGGATCAGGTCGACGACCACGGTCTCGCCCTCGTCGGGCGTACGGAAGCGCAGGGCGCGCCCCTCGCCGGCCGGCAGGCCCCGGTCCCGGCAGAAGCCGTCGTAGCCCTGGTACTGCGAGCCGGTGCGGGCCTGTACGGCCTCGCGGGTGCAGTCGCAGTAGTACGCGCGGCCGGAGTCGTGCAGCCGCGCGGCGGCGGCCCGGTGCTCGCCGGCGTACTCCGACTGGAAGTGCGGGCCCTCGTAGCTGCCGCGCTCGATGCCGATCCAGTCCAGCGCGGAGAGGATGCCCTCGGTCCACTCCGGCTTGTTGCGGGCCGCGTCGGTGTCCTCGATGCGGAGCACGAACACCCCGCCCTGCTGCTTCGCGTAGATCCAGTTCTGCAACGCCGAGCGGGCGCCGCCGACGTGGAACATACCGGTCGGGGAGGGGGCGAAGCGCACACGTACCGTCACGTCCCCCAGCCTACGGCGGCGCGCAACGGTGTAAGGAAGGGCCCCTTGCAATCGCTACGCGATTGCAAGGGGCCCTTCCTTACACCTCAGGGCACGGAGCGGATCTTCAGGACCAGGACGCTGCCCAGCACGGTGACCGCCGCGGTGACCGCGTAGAGCACCGGGTAGCCGCCGAGGTGCACCACGAGCGGGGCGGAGAGCGCCGGGCCGAGCACCTGCGGGGCGGAGTTGGCGATGTTGATCACGCCCAGGTCCTTGGCCCGGTCGGTCGCGGCGGGCAGCACCTGGGTGATGAGCGCGGCGTCCACCGACAGGTAGACGCCGTAGCCGGCGCCGAGCAGCAGCGCGGCGGCCACGGCCACCGGCCAGACCGGCGCGACGGCCAGCAGCAGCGCGGCGACCGCCATGATGCCGCCGGCGGTGATGACGAAGACCTTCCGCTTGCCGGAGCGGTCCGACAGCCGCCCGGCCACCACGGCGGTGGCCGCCAGGCCGGCCGTGTAGAGCAGGATCAGCACCAGCAGGCCGCCCTCGGGATCGACGTGGCGCACCTCGTCGGTGAGGAAGTAGAGCAGGTAGAGCGTGCCGAGCGCGTTGCCGAGCTGCACCAGGAACCGGGTGATCCAGGCCCAGCCGAAGTCGGGGTGGCGGCGCGGCGAGATCCACATCGACGCGAGCAGGGCGCGCCACCGCAGCGCCGGCCGGTGCGCCCGGGGCAGCGGGTCGTCGGCGGTGAGCAGCGCGAACGGCAGGGCCAGCAGCAGCACCGCCGCCGCCATCGCCAGGTAGCCGGCGGCGGTGCCGCTCACCACGGCGGTGACCAGCACCACCCCGAGCACCAGCCCCAGCGCCTGGGGGATGCCGACCCAGCCGGAGACGCCGCCACGCTGGGCGACCGGCACCCGGTCCGGCACGGCGGCGGTCAGGCTGGCCAGCATCGCGTTGAAGCAGACCTGGGCGGCGACCCAGCCGAGCGCGACCCCGGCGACGGTGCGTTGCTGCGCCAGCAGCACCAGGGCCGCCGCGCCGAGCAGCGCGCCGCCGGCGGTCCAGACGTGCCGCCGGCCGAACTCCCGCCCGGCCAGCCGCAGGCAGGTGCGGTCCGACAGCGCCCCGGCGAGGGGGTTGGCGAGCACCGCGGCGAGCGCGCCGAGGCCGGTGACCACGGCCAGCGCCGTCTCCTTGTCGGCCGGGGCGATCCGTTCCAGCTGCTGCGGCAGCAGCACCTGGATGGGCGTGAAGAACGCCATCCAGACCCCGAGGTTCGCGGCGAAGATCAGCGCGATCCAGCCCCGCCGCACCGGCGCGGTCGGCTCGGCGAGCGCCGCCGGCAGCGACGCGGGCGTCGGGTCGACGGTGGTCACGGCCGGGCGATCAGGTCACGGAACCAGGCGTACGAGGACTTGGGCGTACGGAGCTGGGTGTCGAAGTCGACGTGCACGAGGCCGAAGCGCTTGGTGAAGCCCTCCGCCCACTCCCAGTTGTCCAGCAGCGACCAGACGAAGTAACCGGTCACGTCGACGCCCTCGTCCATCGCGGCGCGTACCGCGCGCAGGTGCCCGTCGAGGTAGGCGATCCGCTCCGGGTCGTGCACCCGGCCGTCGGCGTCGGGCGTGTCGTCGTACGCGCAGCCGCTCTCGGTGACCTGGATCGGGGGCAGGTCGTCGGCGTACGTGCGGTGCAGCCAGCCGAGCAGCTCGTGCAGCCCGTCGGGGGCGACCGGCCAGTCGAAGGCGGTACGCGGGTATCCGGCCAGCGGCACGAACTCGAACGGCAGGGGCGAGCCCTCCTGCGGGGCGCGTACGCCGGTGGGGTTGTAGTAGTTGACCCCCAGCACGTCGATCGGCGCGGCGATCACGTCGAGGTCGCCGGTGCGCACCGCGGCGGTGTCGAAGCCCAGCTCGGCGGGGTAGCCCCGGCCGAACAGCGGGTCCGTGAAGAGGCGGTTGTGCAGCGCCTCGTACGCCGCGGCGGCCGCCCGGTCGGCGTCGGTGTCGCCGGCGATGCGCACCGGCGAGTAGTTGTTCGCGATGGCGACCGGGCTCGTGGTGCGCGCCCGCAGCGCGGCGACGGCGAGGCCGTGGGCGAGCAGCTGGTGGTGGGCCACCGGGAAGGCGTCGAAGAGCAGCGTCCGGCCGGGGGCGTGCTCGCCCGTGCCGTGGCCGAGGCTCATGTGGATGAAGGGCTCGTTGAGGGTGATCCAGAGCTTCACCCGGTCGCCGAGGCGGGCGGCGGCCGCGTCGGCGTACTCGGCGAAGCGGTGGGCGGTGTCCCGGTTCAGCCAGCCGCCCGCGTCCTCGAGGGCCTGCGGCAGGTCCCAGTGGAAGAGCGTGGCGACCGGGTCGACGCCGTGGGCGAGCAGGTCGTCGACGAGCCGGTCGTAGAAGTCCAGCCCGCGCGCGTCGACCGGGCCGTCGCCGGTGGGCCGCACCCGGGGCCAGGCGATCGAGAAGCGGTACGCCGAGACGCCCAGCCCGGCGAGCAGCGCGACGTCCTCGGCGTGCCGGTGGTAGTGGTCGCAGGCCACGTCGCCGGTGCTGCCGTCGGCGACCCGGCCGGGGGTGTGGGCGAAGGTGTCCCAGATGGACGCTCCCCGCCCGTTCTCGTCGACGCCGCCCTCGATCTGGTGGGCGGAGGTGGACACTCCCCAGCGGAATCCGGGGGGGAACTCGGGCATCGCTGCGGTCGACATGCGCCCTCCCGTCGTACGTGAATCGTGCTCGCGACTCTAGGGGGCGGTCGGTCGATGCGCCATAGGCCGTACGGCGCCGTGGCGCAATGGATTTCGGCGTGTCTTTTCCGAACCCGTCCCAGTACGTCCGAATTTGCGCATAGAGTGCCGATATCGTGGGATGTCCTCACTGGAGGAAAGACGGAAATGATCCTCGTGGAACGCAGTGCGCACGTGATGGCGCCAGTGGAAGCGGTCTGGGACGTCGTGCAGCGGGCCGAGCAGTTGCCGGCCTGGCTGGCGGGGGTCCGTGCGGCCGAGGTGCTCTCGGGAGAGGGCTTCGGGCGCCGACAACTCGTCCAGGCCGGACGTGGCGCCGCGCATGAGGCCGAGGTGATCGCCTATCAGGCGCCGACCCTGATCGGCTGGCGCGAACGCGCCAAGGGCGCCGGTGCCCGGGCGGAGGCGCGCACCGAGATCTACGTCCAGCTCACCGCAGGCGAGGAGGAGGGCGGGACGATCGTGCGGCTCATCGTCGTACGCTGGCCGGCCGGTCCGGTCAAGGCCGCCCTGCTCCGCCTCGGCCTGCGCAGGGTCGGTGCCGACCTGGAGGACTCGCTCGCCCGGCTGACCGATCTGGCCGCCGTCGGCTGAGCCGGGCACGTCCTGGCGCCACCCGCGACGGCGGTGGCCCGGTGTCCCCGCCAGGGACTCCGGACCACCGCCGGTCCGCTCGTCGGCGGACGACGAAGGGCCCGGCGCGGGAAGCGCCGGGCCCTCGTCTCGTACGTCCTAGCTGTCGCCGCCGGTCTCGCCGACCGGGGCCGCGTTCACGTCCTCGATGGCGTACTTCTTGGCCGCCTCGGCCGGCACGCTCGCCGGTACCGCGCCGCGCAGGGCGAGCTGCCGCAGCGTCGCGACCACCACCGACTCGGCGTCGACGTGGAAGTGCCGGCGCAGGGCGTGCCGGGTGTCGGACATACCGAACCCGTCCGTGCCGAGCGAGGTGTAGTCGCCGGGCACCCAGCGGGCGATCAGGTCCGGCACCGCGCGCATCCAGTCGCTGACCGCGACCTTCGGGCCCTCGGCGTCGGCCAGCTTCTGCTGGATGTACGGCACCCGCTGCTCCGCGCCCGGGTTGAGCAGGTTGTGCTCCTCGCACTGCACCGCGTCGCGGCGCAGCTCCGTCCAGGAGGTCACCGACCAGACGTCGGCGGCCACGCCCCAGTCCTGGGCCAGCAGCTGCTGCGCCTTGATCGCCCACTGCATGCCCGTGCCCGAGGCGAGCACGTTGGCCTTCGGCGCGTCGTCGCCCACCGACGGGGCGGGGGAGTAGCGGTAGATGCCCTTGAGCAGCCCCTCCACGTCCACGCCCTCCGGCTCCGCAGGCTGGAGGATCGGCTCGTTGTAGATCGTCAGGTAGTAGAAGACGTTCTCCTGCGCCTCGCCGTACATCCGGTGCAGGCCGTTCTCCAGGATGTGCGCGATCTCGAACGCGAACGCCGGGTCGTACGCGACCACCGCCGGGTTGGTGGCGGCGATCAGCAGCGAGTGGCCGTCCTCGTGCTGGAGCCCCTCACCGTTGAGCGTGGTCCGGCCGGCGGTGGCGCCGAGCAGGAAGCCCCGGGCCATCTGGTCGGCGGCGGCCCACAGCCCGTCGGCGGTGCGCTGGAACCCGAACATCGAGTAGAAGATGTACATCGGGATCATCGGCTCGTCGTGCGTGGCGTACGCCGAGCCCGCCGCCGTGAACGAGGCGACCGAGCCGGCCTCGTTGATCCCCTCGTGCAGGATCTGCCCGGTGGTGGACTCCTTGTACGACAGGAACAGCTCCCGGTCGACCGAGGTGTAGCGCTGGCCGTGCGGCGAGTAGATCTTCTGCGTCGGGAAGAGCGAGTCCATGCCGAAGGTGCGGGCCTCGTCCGGGATGATCGGCACCCAGCGCTTGCCGAACTCCTTGTCCTTCATCACGTCCTTGAGCAGACGGACGAAGGCCATCGTGGTGGCCACCTTCTGCTTGCCCGAGCCGCGCTTGACGTCGGCGAAGCGCTCCGGACCGGGGATGGCCAGCCGCTTCTGGCCCGAGCGCCGCGACGGCAGGTAGCCGCCGAGCTGCTGGCGCCGCTCCTTGAGGTACGCGATCTCGTCGGACTTCTCGCCCGGCGTGTAGTACGGCGGCAGGTAGGGGTTGTCCTCCAGCGCCTTGTCCGGGATGTCCAGGTAGAGCCGGTCGCGGAAGGTCTTCAGGTCCTCCAGCGTCAGCTTCTTCATCTGGTGGGTGGCGTTGCGGCCCTCGAAGTGCGAGCCCAGCGTCCAGCCCTTGATCGTCTTGGCCAGGATCACGGTCGGCTGACCGGTGTGCTCCATCGCCGCCTTGTAGGCCGCGTAGAGCTTGCGGTAGTCGTGCCCGCCCCGCTTGAGGTTCCAGATCTCGTCGTCGCTGAGGTCCTCGACCATCTTGCGGGTCCGCTGGTCGCGGCCGAAGAAGTGCTCCCGGACGTACGCCCCGGACTCCGCCTTGTAGGTCTGGTAGTCACCGTCGGGCGTGGTGTTCATCAGGTTGACCAGCGCGCCGTCGGTGTCCGCGGCGAGCAGCGGGTCCCACTCCCGGCCCCAGACCACCTTGATGACGTTCCAGCCGGCGCCCCGGAAGAACGCCTCCAGCTCCTGCATGACCTTGCCGTTGCCGCGCACCGGCCCGTCGAGGCGCTGGAGGTTGCAGTTGATCACGAAGGTGAGGTTGTCCAGCTCCTCGCGGGCGGCCACGCCGATCGCGCCGAGCGTCTCCGGCTCGTCCATCTCGCCGTCGCCCAGGTATGCCCACACGTGCTGGTCCGAGGTGTCCTTGATGCCCCGGTGGTGCAGGTAGCGGTTGAACCGCGCCTGGTAGATCGCGTTCAGCCCGCCCAGGCCCATCGAGACCGTGGGGAACTCCCAGAAGTCCGGCATCAGCCGCGGGTGCGGGTACGACGGCAGGCCGCCGCCCGGGTGCGACAGCTCCTGGCGGAACCCGTCGAGCTGGTGCTCGGTCAGCCGCCCCTCCAGGAACGCCCGCGCGTACATGCCGGGGGAGGCGTGGCCCTGGTAGAAGATGTGGTCGCCGCCGCCCGGGTGGTCCTTGCCCCGGAAGAAGTGGTTGAAGCCCACCTCGTAGAGCGAGGCCGAGCTGGCGAAGGTGGAGATGTGCCCACCGACGCCGATCTCGGGCCGCTGCGCCCGGTGCACCAGCATGGCCGCGTTCCACCGGACGTACGCCCGGATCCGCCGTTCCACGTGCTCGTCACCCGGGAACCACGGCTCGCGCTCCGGCGGGATGGTGTTGATGTAGTCGGTGGTGGTCAGCGACGGCACCCCGACCTGGCGCTCGCGGGCCCGCTCCAGCAGGCGCAGCATGACGTAGCGGGCGCGCTTTGTCCCGCGCTCGTCGATGACACCGTCGAGCGACTCGACCCATTCGCTGGTCTCTTCAGGGTCGATGTCCGGAAGCTGGCTCGGCAGACCAGCGGTGATCACCGGGCGCTTGCGTTCCGTAGCCACAGGCGTTCCCTCGGTTCTGTGTGGGATAGGTCTCTAGCGCCATCCTGCCCCCTGGTGGCACCTGTCGTCACGCCCACCGCCCGGAGACGCGACGCGCGACACAGGTACCCGCCGGTAACTTTGCGCAACCGGCCGGCTGGCGCGCAAGGAAGGGCCCCTTCCTAACGCTATGCGTTAGGAAGGGGCCCTTCCTTGCATCCGGGCGAGCGGCGTCCGGCGGCGGGTGTCGGTCCACTCGGGCAGAATGCGCCGTATGCGCAGTGAGGTGATCACCGTCCAGACCGGGGCCCGGCCGACCGTCCGGGACATCACGGCGGAGGCCGAGCGGTTCGTCTCCGGGCAGGGCGACGGCCTGCTGCACGTCTTCGTGCCGCACGCCACCGCCGGGTTGGCGATCATCGAAACCGGCTCGGGGTCCGACGACGACCTGCTGGCCGCGCTCGACGACCTGCTGCCCACCGACGACCGGTGGCGGCACCGGCACGGCTCGCCCGGCCACGGGCGCGACCACGTCCTGCCGGCGTTCGTCCCCCCGTACGCGACGCTGCCGGTCGTCGACGGCCGGCTGGCGTTGGGCACCTGGCAGTCGGTCTGCCTGGTCGACCCCAACGGCGACAACCCCACCCGGACCGTCCGCTTCTCGTTCCTTCCCGGCTGACGCCGAGTTCCGGGCGAACCGCCGATGGTGGAGCTGCTCAACTTTTGACGCGCGTAGGATATGAGGCATGGCGCCGCAGCCCGTCCCCACCGTCCCGCCGGATCCCGCCGACCGCGCGGCGCTGGCCGGCGACGTCGTGCGCCGCATCACGCACGTCGCCGCCGCGCTGCGCCACCACCAGGACCGGGAGATCGCCGAGCTGGGGCTGACCCCCGCGACCGCGCGGGCGCTGCACGAGCTGGACCCCGACCTGCCGCTGCCCGCCCGCGACCTCGCCGAAGGGCTGGGCTGCGACCGCTCCAACGTCACCGCCCTGGTCGACAAGCTGGAGCGGGCCGGGCTGGTCGAGCGGCACGCCGACCCCGCCGACCGGCGGCAGAGGACGCTGGTGGTGACCGGGCCCGGGCGGCGGGTGCGGGCCCGGGTGCACCAGGTCATGTCGGACTCCCGACTGCTCGCCGGGCTCACCGTCGAGGAACTGGCGACCCTGCGCGAGCTGGTCTGGAAGGTCTCCGACGGCGGCTGCCCCGAGCGGTGCGACGACGACTGACCCACACCGCGTGGTTCGTGTCCGAGTGGGCGCACAGGCCGCTCGTCGGTAATGCTGTCCGACGTGACCACCCCGCAAGATCTCGACGACCGGTTCCGGGAGACGCTGGCCGCGCTGGCCACCCCGTCGCAGCGGCGTGACCCCGCACGGCCGGTCACCGACGACACGACGCTGACCGGCGCGCGGGCGCTGGACCTCTTCGACGCGCAGGCCATCAGCCGCCAGCTCGACCTGGCCGGCCGGTGGCTGCGCAGCTTCGGCGAGGGCTATTACACGATCGGCTCCGCCGGCCACGAGGGCAACGCCGCGGTCGCCGCCGCGCTGCGCGCCACCGACCCGGCGCTGCTGCACTACCGCTCGGGTGCCTTCTACTGCGTCCGCGCCGCCCAGGCCGCCGGGTGGACGCCGGCCGAGCGGCCCGAGGCCGACCGGGACGGGACCGACCAGCCCGAGGCCGACCAGCCCTCGGGTGAGCGGTCCGACGCCGAGCGGTCCGATGCCGAGCGGGTCGGCACCGACCGGCCGGCGGCGGCCGACGGGCCCGTCGAGGCCGCGCCGGGCGACCCGGACGGTCCCGGCGACGGTTCCGCGCCGGACGCCTCCGACGCGGAGGAGCCGACCGGCGGCGCCGGGTCCGCCGTGGACCGGCCGCTCCGCCCGGGGTACGCCGAGGCGGCCCGCGACGTGCTGCGGGGCATGGTCGCCTCCAGCGGCGAGCCGCTCGCCGGTGGTCGGCACAAGGTCTTCGGCCGGGCCGACCTGGCCGTCGTCCCGACCACCTCCACGATCGCCTCGCACCTGCCCCGCGCCGTCGGGATGGGGCTGGCCGTGGAACGGCTGCGCCGGCTGGAGACCTCCGGTCGGCGGGACGGGGTGCCGCCCAGCGGCGGTGGGGGCGCCACGCACACCTCCTGGCCGCCGGACGCCATCGTGGTCTGCTCGTTCGGCGACGCGTCGGTCAACCACGCCAGCGCCACGGCCGCGTTCAACACCGCCGGCTGGTACGACCACACCGGCCTGCGCATCCCGGTGCTCTTCGTCTGCGAGGACAACGGCCTCGGCATCAGCGTCCGCTCCCCGAAGGGGTGGGTGGAGACCACCCTGCGGTCGAAGCCGGGGGTCCGTTACTTCTCCGCCGACGGCGGCGACCTGCTGCGGGCTTACGAGGCGGCCGCCGAGGCGGCGGCCTGGGTGCGCCGGCACCGACGCCCCGCCGTGCTCCACCTGTCGACCGTACGGCTGATGGGACACGCCGGCGCGGATGCCGAGACCGAGTACCGGAGCCCCGGAGAGATCACGGCCGACCTCGCCCGGGATCCGCTGACCGCCACGGCACGGCTGCTGGTGGGGGCGGGCCTCGCCACCGGCGAGGAGCTGCTGGCCCGGTACGACGAGATCGGCTGGCAGGTGCGCCGGATCGCCGAGGAGGTGCTGGACGAGCCGAAGCTGACCGCACCGGCCGACGTGGTCGCCCCGCTGGCCCCGCGCCGGCCGGCACGCCTCGCCCGGGCGGTGGCGGACGCGGCGGCGCGTGCCGGCGGCCCCGGCGCCGGTGCGCGGGCGGAGGCGTTCGGCGGGAAGCCGCCGGAGCTGACCGGCCCGCTGACGCTGGCGCAGAGCATCAACGCCGCGCTCGCCGACGGGATGCTCGACCACCCGCAGATGGCGGTGTTCGGCGAGGACGTCGGCGCCAAGGGCGGCGTGTACGGGGTGACCAAAGGGCTGCGGGACCGCTTCGGCGTGGCCCGGGTCTTCGACACGCTGCTCGACGAGACCTCGATCCTCGGGCTGGGGCTCGGCGCCGGGCTGGCCGGGATGCTGCCCGTGCCCGAGATCCAGTACCTGGCGTACCTGCACAACGCCGAGGACCAGCTGCGGGGCGAGGCCGCCACGATGCAGTTCTTCTCGCAGGGTGCGTTCCGCAACCCGATGGTGGTGCGGGTGGCCGGCCTGGCGTACCAGGAGGGCTTCGGCGGGCACTTCCACAACGACAACTCGGTGGCCGTACTCCGGGACGTGCCGGGCCTGGTGATCGCGGTGCCGGCGCGGCCGGACGACGCCGCACCCATGCTGCGCACCTGCCTGGCCAGCGCGGCGGTGGACGGCAGCGTCTGCGTCTTCCTGGAGCCGATCGCGCTCTACCACACCCGCGACCTGTACGCCGACGGTGACGGTGAGTGGCTGTCCCACTACGCCGAGCCCGGCGCGTGGACCGGCGGTCACGTGCCGATCGGGCGGGCCCGCGTCTACGGCGTCGGCTCCGCCGAGGACGTTACGATCATCACGTTCGGTAACGGGGTGCCGATGTCGTTGCGCGCGGCGGCGACCCTCGCCGACGAGGGGATCGGCACCCGGGTGGTGGACCTGCGCTGGCTCTCCCCGCTGCCGGTGGCCGACGTCATCCGGGAGGCGGCGGCGACCGGCCGGGTGCTGGTCGTGGACGAGACCCGCCGCTCCGGCGGGGTCGGCGAGGGGGTCATCGCGGCCCTGGTGGACGCCGGATATGTCGGAGCGGCGCGGCGGGTGGCCGGAGTTGACTCTTTTGTACCATTAGGTCCGGCGGCCCGTCACGTTCTGGTCTCCGAGGAAGCAATTACCCAGGGTGCCCGCACGCTTCTGGCACGGTAAATTCCGTTCCACCCGGTGCGCCACTTGCGCGGGGAGCCACAACTGTGTGGACTTTGCCTGACGGCGTCGACGCGACGCCGCGGGCAAGGATGAGATGAGGAGGCACGCGACAGTGAGCGCGACCGCTGGTCAGGCCGCCGACGGGGTACGCAGCCTGGCGGACCGGTTCGGGATCGAACCGGGGATGGTCGTCATGGAGATGGGGTACGACGACGACGTCGACCAGGATCTCCGGGACGCCCTGACCGACCGCTGTGGAGATCTGGTCGACGAGGACACCGACGAGGTGGTCGACGCGGTGCTGGTCTGGTACCGCGACGGCGACGGTGATCTCTTCGAGCTTCTCGTCGATGCCCTCGGCCCGCTGGCCGACAACGGTGTCGTGTGGCTGCTCACGCCCAAGGCGGGGCGCGAGGGGCACGTCGAGCCGAGCGAGGTCGCCGAGTCCGCGCCCACCGCCGGCCTCCAGCAGACCTCCACCGTCAACGCCGGCCGGGACTGGAGCGGCGCCCGCCTCGTCCTGCGCCGCGGGGCCAAGGGCAAGAAGTAGGCCGGCGCCGGCGATCACCCGGCGGCGCCCGCTGCCGGGTGTGGCAGGCTGTTGCCCATCCGACCCCATCCTGAGGAGCTCGCATGCCGATCGAGGTTGGCGCCGAGGCGCCGGACTTCGTGCTCAAGGACCAGAACAACCAGGAGGTCCGGCTCTCGGACTTCCGTGGCAAGCGCACCGTGCTGCTGGTCTTCTACCCGCTCGCCTTCACCGGGATCTGCCAGGGTGAGCTGTGCGAGGTGCGGGACAACCTCAACGACTACGTCAACGACGACGTCCAGGTGCTGACCGTCAGCGTCGACTCGGTCTACGCCCACAAGATCTGGGCCGACAAGGAGGGCTACCAGTTCCCGCTGCTGGCCGACTTCTGGCCGCACGGCGCGGTCGCCCAGTCGTACGGCGTCTTCAACGACGTCGCGGGCATCGCCAACCGGGGCACCTTCGTGATCGACAAGGCGGGCGTGGTCCGCTTCGCCGAGATGAACATGCCGGGCGAGGCGCGCGACCAGCAGGGCTGGCGCAAGGCCCTCGCCGAGGCCGTCGCGGCCTGACCGACCGGGCACGCCGTACGACCGGGCCGGTGGGGGCAGGGTAAGCTTGCCACCCTCCGGCCCGCCGTACGGGCGTTCCGGGCGCGTAGCTCAGTGGGAGAGCACTCGCCTTACAAGCGAGGGGTCGCAGGTTCGAAACCTGCCGCGCCCACCATCACCACCGCCACCATCACCGGTCCTGACCCGCGACGCCCGGTTGGACGATCTGCGGCTTCAGCCGGTGGTGGGCGTCGCGACCCAGCGGTCGGGTCTCTCTTCGCGCCAGGTCAGCTGGCCCGTGAAGTGCCAGTGCCCACGGAGGTGTGCGAGGAGGTCTTGCTGGGCGGCCTCGACAGGTGCGCCTGGTGGCGTGTCGGGTAGGTCGCCGCAGCCGATGGCCTCCGGTGTCTCCCAGACCGAGATCCGCCACGCTCGAATGTAGGCGCGGTCATCGTGTACCGCTGTCCGCAGCGGGCCGACGGGCTGCTGCGGGTCGCTGCGGCTGTCGGATGAACCGTCGGTCGCGCGCGCTGACCGAAGCCGTCGGGCCGGCTGCTCTGAGGACGACGTCGAGGACCAGATCCGGGTCTGCTGCGTAGGCGCCGCTGGCCCACGCGGCATTCGCCTCGATGACGGCCCAGCGGCCGTCGGTCAGTCCCACGTCCACGACGACGGCGGACGGCAGCGTGTGCCCGTATCCGGCGAGGAGGTCGGTGCCGAAGGCCAGCGCGTCGGTCGAGGCAGGGCCGAGGCGTGGTCGGCCGTGCGCGGCGTACTGGCTGCCCGCGTGGACGACACCGTCGAGCAGGTGCAGCCGGTACTCGGCGGTGAAGTCGGCGATGTCGCTGACGAGCACCGGAGTTCGTCGGTCGACGGCATCCGGGCCGGGAAGGCGGGAGCCGTCGGTGTAGATCATCGCCGGGATGTTCTTGTCGTTGGGTGACTTGATGAACGCCGGTCGACGGAGTTCGTAGGCCTCGCCGATGGCGACCAGGTCGATCTCCCGGCGGGTGAGGTCACGGGGAAGCCGAGCCAGCCAGTTGGGCGCGGCCTCCAGGAGGGCGATCCCGAGCAGCGGTGCGACGACGTCGGCGAAGCTCGGGCCCGCAAGGAGGTGACCGGCGCGCGTCCCGGCGGGTACCTCGAAGGTGCGGAGCTGGATGGTGCGTAGTCCGCGTCGGTGAGCGGCGTCGCGCAGGCTTTCGGCCGAGGCGGTGAGGCGCGGCGGCAGGACCAGGGTCACGGCCGAGGACCCTGCCCCGGCCTGAACATCAGGGTTCGTCGCGTACGGCGCTGCGACTGGCGGGTCCGCTGAGCGCGGAGGCATCCGGCCGGCAGTGGCGCTCACGCCAGTTCGGCGATCACTGCGCGGACCATCCGGCGGCCGTGCTCGGCCATCCGGGGAAAGGTGCGCCGGTAGTAGTCGATGCCGGTCAGCGACGGTGCGAGGGCCCAGCCGCAGGCGCGGTGCCAGGTGGCGTCGTCGTACTCGATTGCCTTCCGGTACGCGTCCCGAGCCGCGCCGGTGAAGGTCCATAGCGCCGGTGCCACGTCCGGTGCCGGGTCGCCGACACCGAGTGCGCCGAAGTCGACGACCGCGGCCAGCCGGCCGGCGTCGGTGATCAGATTGCCCGGCTGTAGGTCGCCGTGGATCCACACGGGGTCCCGGTCCCAGTCGGGAGCGGCGAGGCAGGCGTCCCAGGCGGTCGCGGCTGCCGCCACGTCGAAGCCGTCGTCATGCTCGGCGAGGCGCGGCAGTACACGGCGGACGGCCCCGTCGACGTGGCGCAGGGCGGACCCGCGCGAACCCGGTGGCTTGACCGGACCTCCGGCGGGATCCACCCGGTGCAGGGCGTGGACGAAGGCCGCCACGTCGACGGCCAGGGTCACGTCGTCGCAGCCGAGCCGGGGCGGTGTCTCGCCCGGAACCCACGGCACCACCGTCCACCGCCACGGGTAACCCTCGCCCGGCTCGCCGACGTGCAGCGGAACGGGGATCCGCACCGGCAGGTGAGGCGCCAGCACGGGCAGCCATCGAGCATCGGAATCGGCTTGGTCCACCGCCGAGGCGATCTTGGGCATACGGGCGACGAGGTCGTTGCCGATCCGGAACAGTACGTGGTCGGTGCCCTCCAACTCGTCGGCCAGGGGCGTCACGGGAAGGTCGGCCCACGGCGGGCACTGGGCCGCCACCAGGCGGCGCACCTGACCGACGGTGGCGCGGACCTCGTCATGGTGGATGGGCACGACCAGCACGGTAGTGCGGTGCGGCGGCGCGATACCAACCGATTAGTCCGGCACTGCACTTTGCCTGCGCTCGCAGCGTTGGTCGCTTGGCAGCGAGCGCAGTTGGTGACAGCCCGGGGAACGCCCAGAAGTTGCAAGCGAGGGGTCGCAGGCTCGAAACCTGCCACGCCCACCACCTGACCAGCAAACGAGCGGACCGCCGGCTGCCCGGCGGTCCGCTGTCGGTCGCGCAGCCTTCGGCCAGGCGTCATCGCCCCCGCTGGCGGACCTTGATGCTGTCGAGATCGGTCGACACCGACGTGAGGTCGCGGTAGCCGACCCCGAGTCCTCGGACGGCGGCTGCGGCGAGCGCTTCCGCCCTGCCGATCACGACTTCTTCCTCGTCGTCCTCGCTGGCCCGGACGACGCAGCGGAAGGTGAACGAACTGAGCAGGGACCGCTCGTAGGTCACGGTGCCCTCCTCGGTGAAACCGGCCCGGAACACGTCGTGTTCGTCGGCCTTGGCGAGCAGCGCGGCCCGCTGCTCGTGACTGAGCGACGCGAACTTGCCGCGCACGATGACCTGATAGGTCTTGCGGGTCATTTTGGAGACCTCCGGCCTGGCTGATCGTCACGATCGGACACCGGCCGCGGCTCAACCTGGCCATCGTCCCGCCGCCCTCGACTCGTCGCCGGCAACATATCAACGAGCTCCATGGCGCCGTCGCCGATTCATGACCGCCCCGGCGGAGCCGCGCGGAACCGCTCTCGATCGACCCGGCGGCCCGGTGGTCCCGCGCCGGACGCCCGGCGCGGGACCACGGGTACCGGCGGGTCAGTTCGCGCAGACGGCGTACGCGCGCACCTTCCAGTTGCCGCTGAAACCGTTCTCGTCCTCGGCGGCGGAGACGGTGACGACGGTCGAGGTGGTGGCCCGCATCTGGGTCAGGCGCACCTGCCCGTCGCCGCCGAGGATCTCGCCGCCCACCCCGTGCACCCGCGTCCCGGTCGGGCAGGTGGCCGTGATCGACCGGGTGGCGGCGGAGCTGTAGACGCTGTCGTCGATCACGCGCTGCTCGCCGGGCAGCGGGTCGGCGCAGATCGCGACCGCGTCCAGCCACCAGCTGCCGGCGAATCCGGTGCCGTCCTCGGCACCCGCCACGACGACGCTGTTCTGGTGGATGCGCAGGTCCTCCAGGACGACCTCGCTGTTCGCCGCCCCGACGACCGCGCCACCGACCCCGATGGCGTGCTTGCCTGCCGGGCAGGACTTCTCGAACCAGTTCGACGTGCCGAAGCTCGGCGCCGAACTGCCGGACACCATCACCAGACCGGCCGGCGGCGTGGCGCAGATGGCGTTCGCCGTGACCGCCCAGTTGCCGCCGACGCCGTTCTCGTCCTCGCGACCGGTGACCGAGTACGCGTCCCCGCCGATCAGCGGACGCATGATGTCCATGCCGACCTGCCCGAGGCCGGAACCGGTGATCGCGCCACCGCCGCCGATGACCTTGGTGCCGGTCGGGCAGGGCGTGTTCTGCGTCTTCGCGCTGCTGTTGCTGGGACCGGTCGTCGTCTTGATGCTCAGGCCGGGCACCGCCGCCACCGGCCCGGCGAGGGCAAGCTGGCCGAGGACGAGCGCGCTCAGCGCGGCCCCGCCCACAGTGGCCGTCCGACGCGCCAACCGGATGTGCTTCGATCCTTCTCGCATGGTGTCTTCCCTTCGGGTTCTTCGTCGCGATGACACCGGTAGGAGTCGGGGCGGGTCGGGATGCCAACAGAAACTTCGGAGAAAAATATTCCGCCGCTTTACTGGACCCGTCGACGAGCAGTGAGGGACACGATGGACACGGCGGCACAGGACGACTCCACGCTGGTCGAGGCGGTGCGCCGCGGTGAGCGGGCCGGGCTGGAGGGCATGTACCGGCGCTACGCCGACCGGCTCTACACGTACGCCCGGACCATGCTGCGCGAACCGGAGGCCGCCGCGGACGCCGTCCACGACGCGTTCCTCACCGCCAGCCAGCGCATCGACCAGCTCCGCGAGCCCGACCGGCTGCGCTCCTGGCTGTACGCGATCGTGCGCAACGAGTGCCTCCGGCAACTGCGGGAGCGGTCCCGGTCCCTGCCACTGGAGGAGGCCGGCGAGCCGGCGGCCGACATCGCCGACCCGGGCACGGGCGTCAACGCCGATCAGGTACGCGACCTGGTGCACAGCGCGGTGGCGGCGCTGAACCCGGGCGACCGTGAGGTGGTCCACCTGGCCATCCGCCACGACCTGTCGTCCGCCGACATCGGCGCGGCTCTCGGGGTGCCCACGAACCACGCGCACGCCCGCCTCTCGCGCGCCCGCGCGCAGCTCGAACGGGCGCTGGGGGCGCTGCTGGTGGCCCGTACCGGAGCCCGGGACTGCCCGGGTCTCGCCGACCTGATCGACGGCTGGCAGGGCCGGCTCACCCCGACGCTGCGCAAGCGGGTGTCGCGGCACATCGAGAGCTGTGCGGTGTGCGGGCTGCTCCGGCGGGAACAGCTCAGCCCGGCCGCGCTGCTGTCGGCGTACACGGCTCCGGCCTTCCTGGTCGTCGCCGACTCGGTGTGGCCGCGACTGGCCGAGGCCCCGACCGGCGCCCCGGCCGATCCGGTACCCGGCGCGGGGACCGATCCGGCGGGCCCGGTCACGGCCGACCCCGCGCCGGCCGATCCGGCGCTGTCCGCCGATCCGGCGCCGCCGCCCGGCCCGGTACCCGACCCAGCGCCGCCGGCCGAGGCACTCCCCGGGATGGGGGACACCGGACAGGCACAGGGGGCCGCTGAGGGGACCCCGGCGGATGGCGCGGCCGACGGGCCTACGCCCGCGGCGAACGGGCCGGTGACCCCGGACGGTGCGGCGGCGGGGCCCTCGGGCGGTGTGACGGCAGTGTCCTCGGCCGGTGTGGCAGCGTCCTCGAACGATGTGGCAGCCGCTCCGGGCGGCGCG
The DNA here is from genome assembly GCF_031845925.1 of Micromonospora reichwaldensis. Classification (NCBI taxonomy): domain Bacteria; kingdom Bacillati; phylum Actinomycetota; class Actinomycetes; order Micromonosporales; family Micromonosporaceae; genus Micromonospora; species Micromonospora reichwaldensis. The sequence goes on from NZ_JAVRFL010000012.1 coordinate 159,831, forward strand.
GTGGCGTCGCGCGGTGCGGCGCATCCCGTGCGGACGACCTCGCCTGCGAACCGCAAGCGGCACCGCCGGCAGTTGGCCGCGTCCGTGGCGCTGCTGATCCTCCTCGCCGCACTCGGGACCTGGGCGCTGGCACCCGGCCGCCCGACCGCCGCGCAGGACGCCGCCGGCCAGCCGGTGTCGGAGACGCGCGGACCGGCGGCCGGCGGTCCGGTGACGCCCGCCTCCGCGTCGCCGTCGGGCACCGCCCCGGTGACCGGCACGCGGGCCGCCGAACCGCCGCCGGCCGGTGCCGTCGGTCCGACACCCGGGCCCGTGGTCACGCCCGGGGACGGCGACGGGGTCACCCGGACTGACGCGCCCGACGCCGTGCCAGGTGGCCCCGCACCGGCACCGACCACGGCACCGACCAGACCTCCGGCCGTGCCCCGGCCGACCGTCACGCCGAAGGTGGCGGCACCGTTCACGGTCTCCGCCACCGCCCACGTGCGGTGCGGCTCGGACACGTACACCCTCGTGGTGCAGGCCACCGGCAGTGCCGCGCTCGGCGGCGCCGAGGTTCGCTGGACACCCGCCGGGGGCAGGACGTCGACCCGGGCGATGACGGTGGACGGAACGACCGCGCGGGCGAGCGTCGGGCGGCTGCGCGCACCGACGCTGACCTGGTCGGTACGGGCGACTGCCGGGGACGGCCGCACGGCGGGCAGCCCGACCTACACGGTCACCGATCCGTGCGTGCGACCGGGCTAGCCGGAACGGTCGCGGGCGGCCTGCGGAATGAGAGGCCCATCGGCGTCACTGTGGACGGAGTCAGGTCGGGGCGGATGTGGACCCCGCTGTCCTGATTGTCCTTCCCGGGCGGCCCGGTGCGTGCGGCTGAAATACGGTGTCGGGGTGGCGACGCTGAGACTTGAGCCGATGACCGCCGAGCAGTACCTCCGGTATCGGCGGCGGGCGGAGGCGAGCTACGCGCAGCACATCGCCGAGTCCGGCGCGCTGCCGGCACCGGAGGCCGAACAGAAGGCCCAGGAGGACTACGCGAGGCTCCTGCCCGACGGGCTGGCCACGCCAGGGCACCATCTCTGGACGGCCCACGACGGTGACGACGAGGTCGGCATGCTCTGGCTGCACGTCGAACAGAAGTCGGACGGGCCGCACGCCTTCTGCTACGACGTCGAGGTGCGACCGGGACTACGGCGCAGGGGCCACGGGCGGGCCATGTTCCAGGCCGTCGAACAGCGGTGCCGGGAGTGGGGGGTCGTCTCGATCGGCCTGAGCGTCTTCGGCTTCAACCTCCCCGCGCGCAGGCTCTACGAGCAACTGGGCTTCGAGGCGACCGCCATCCAGATGCGCAAGCGGCTGTAACCCACGGGCGTGCCCGGACGGCCGATCGGCCGCGTACGTCGTACGGGCCGGGGTTGGATGGGGCGATGAGCTACGCGGAGGTCGCCGGGCTGCGCCTGTGGCACGAGGAGCACGGCGCCGGCCGCCCGCTGCTGTTGTTGCACGGCGGCTTCGGGTCGGTGGAGACGTTCGCGCCGATCCTGCCGGCGCTGGCCGCGCGTCGTCGGGTGATCGCGGTCGACCTCCAGGGCCACGGGCGCACCGCCGACGTCGACCGTCCGCTGCGCTACGAGTCGATGGCCGACGACGTCGCGGCGCTGATCGGGCACCTCGGCCTGGCCGAGGCCGACGTGCTGGGCTACTCGCTCGGCGGCGGCGTGGCGCTGCGTACCGCGATCCAGCACCCGGCGCTGGTGCGCCGGCTGGTCGTCGTCTCCGCGCCGTGCCGGCGGCTGGGCTGGTATCCGGAGGTGCTGGCGGGCATGCCCGAGCCCGACGAGGAGGCGGGCGAGCGGATGCGGGGCACTCCGCCGCACGCGCTCTACACCCGCGTCGCGCCCCGGCCGGGGGACTGGTCGCGGCTCTGGGCGAAGACCGGCGAGCTGCTGCGCCGCGACTACGACTGGTCGCCCGAGGTGGCCGCCCTCGCCGTGCCCACCCTGCTGGTCTTCGCCGACGCCGACTCGGTCAGCGCCGTGCACATGGTGGAGTTCTTCGGGCTGCTAGGCGGCGGCCACCGGGACGCCGGTGGGGACGGCACCGACCGCCCGGCCTCCCGGCTCGCCGTCCTGCCGGGGCTCACCCACTACGACATCGTCGTCTCGCCGGCGCTGCCCGCCGCCGTCCTGCCGTTCCTCACCCACCCGGTGTCGCCGCCCGGCTGACGCCGGACGGGCGCCGGTCACTCCGCCCCGGCGGGGCGGGCGTAGTGGAGCATGACCACTCCGCTGTCGAAGGGGCGCGTGTCGACCAGGTCGAAGCGGCGCGGGTCGAACCCCCGGGTGACGAGCGGGACGCCGCTGCCGATCACGCACGGGTTGAGCTTGACGACCAGCTCGTCGACGTCGGGCAGGAGCTGGCCGGCGAGCTGACCGCCGCCGCAGAGCCAGATGTCGCGACCGGGGCGGCGCTTCAGCTCCCGGACGAACTCCACCGGATCCGTGGAGACGATCTCCACCTCCGGTTCGGCGGCCGGCGGCAGGGTGCGGGAGAAGACGTACTGCTTCAGGTGGGCGTACGGGCTGGTGACGCCCATTTTGAGGCCCGGGTCGTAGGAGGCCCGGCCCATCAGCACCGCGTCGAAGCGGCCCTCCGGCTCGTCGATGCCGAACTGCGGGTGGGCGAACGTGGGGAGCGTTTGCGGCCAGTTCGCCGTCAGGTGGGCCGCCAGGTCGGGATCCAACCGCAGGAAGTCGTACGACCCGTCGGGGCCGGCGATGAAGCCGTCGAGGGTGCTGGCGACAAAGTACACGAGCTTGCGCAAACCGATCCCCAATCACTACTGATGTCGTGGATCAAAGTACTACACCCATAGTGGTTCTTGCTAGGGTGTTCCCGTGGCGAAGAACGTGGAACGACGGGCGGCCCTGGCCGACGCGGGGCTGCGGGTGCTGGCGGCGACCGGGGCCCGCGGCCTGACCCACCGGGCGGTCGACGCCGAGGCGGGCGTGCCGACCGGCACCGCCTCCAACTACTTCCGCTCCCGCGATGCGCTGCTCGGCGCGCTCGGCGAGCGGATCATGGAGCGCTTCGCCCCCGACGAGCGGGTCCTGGCCGAGCTGGGGGCCCGTGAGCCGTCGCTGGAGCTGTTCACGGACTACCTGCGCTACATCGTCGAGCGGACCACCCGGCAGCCCGACCTCACCCGGGCGCTGATCGAGCTGCGGCTGGAGGCGGCCCGCCGCCCCGACCTGGCCCGGATCCTCGGCGACACCCTGCGGCGGGGTTACCGCGACGACGTCGCGTTCCACCTCGCCTCCGGATTACCGGGTGGCGCGTTCGAGGTCGCTCTGCTGCACTACGCCATGGACGGGCTGCTGCTCGATCTGCTCGGCACGTCCATCGAGGCGGGATTCGACCCCGACGACGTGGTCGTGGCGTTCGCGTCCCGGCTGGTCGGCGCCGTCGACCGGTGACCGGAGACAGGGGGGACGCGGTGGAACTGAGACCCATGACGGCCGACGAGTTCGCGCGGGTGCGGGAGCCGCTCGTGCGCTCGTACGCCGAGGCGATGGTCACCGATCGCGGCCTGGCCCCGGCCGCGGCCCTGGACCGGGCCACCACCCAGCTGCGCGAACAGCTCCCCGACGGCGTCGACAGCGCCGGCGCCCTGCTCCGCACGGCCCGGGTGGGCGACGTCGAGGTGGGGTGGATCTGGGTCGGCCTCCCCGGCGGCCCCGCCGGGCCCCACACCGCGTGGCTCAACAACATCGAGGTGCACCCCGGACACCGCAGACAGGGGTACGGGCGGCGGATGATCCAGCTCGTCGAGGCGGAACTCGCCGCCCTCGGGGTGCCCGAGCTGGGGCTGAACGTCTTCGGCTCCAACACCGGGGCCATCCACCTCTACCACGGCCTCGGCTACCGGGTGGCCGCCCAGCAGATGACGAAGCGGATCTCCCCGGCCGGCTGAGCCCGTCAGGAGTGTTCCCCGGTGCAACGGGAACCCCGCCCCGGACGCACCTGGGGAGGAGCGACGGATGAGGCATGGTGGCGGACTGACCATCGGTGTGCTCGGCTCGTACGGCGGTCGTAACCTCGGTGACGAGGCGATCCTGAGCGGTCTGCTGGCCGATCTGCGCGAGCAGGAGCCGAACGGGCGGATCATCGTCTTCTCCCGGAACCCGGCGCACACCAGGATCGCCCATCCCGACGTGGAGGCGGTGCCCTGGGAGGGGATCAGCCGGACCGACTCGGCGCTGGTCCTGGCCCAGCTCGACGTGCTGATCCTCGGCGGCGGCGGCATCCTCTACGACCGGGAGGCCCGCCGCTACCTGCGGGTGGTCCGGGTCGCCCAGGAGCGGGGCCTGCCGCTGCTGACGTACGCGGTGGGGGTCGGGCCGCTCAGCGAGGACGTGGACACCGGCATGGTGCGGGAGACCCTGGCCAGCGCCACCCAGGTGACCGTACGGGACCAGGAGTCCCGGATGGTGCTGGAGGAGGCGGGGCTGCTCAATCCGATCACCGTCACCGCCGATCCCGCGTTCCTGATCGAGCCCGAGGACTTCCCGGCGGAGCTGCTCCGCGAGGAGGGGGTGCCGGCCGGCAAGCGGCTGGTCGGGATGAGCGTGCGGGAACCGGGCCGGGCCGCCGAGCGGCTCGACGTCGACGGCTACCACCGGCTGCTCGCCCAGATCGGCGACTTCCTGGTGCACCGGATCGACGCCTACGTGCTCTTCGTCCCGATGGAGCGCGACGACATCCGGCACTCGCACGGCGTGCTGTCGCACATGGTCGCCGCCGAGCGCGGCCGGATCCTGCACGGCACCTACTCGCCCCAGCAGGTGCTCGGACTGATGCGCCACTTCGACCTGGCCGTGGGCATGCGGCTGCACTTCCTGATCTTCGCCGCGATGGCGGGCACGCCGTTCCTGCCCCTGCCGTACGCCGGCAAGGTCTTCGACCTCGCCCAGCGGCTCGGGGTGCCGGCGCTGCGCGGCGTGGAGCGGGAGGTCGAGGGCCCGCTGCTGGCCGAGGTCGACCGGCTCTGGGACGAGCGGGAGCAGCGGGCCGAGGCCACCGCCCGACGGGTGGCCGAGGTGTGCGACGAAGCCCGGGGAACCTCCCAGGTCACCCGCGCCGTGCTGGACAGCCTGCGCGCCCGCACCCTGGCCCCGGCGGTCTGACCCGCCGGCTCAGACCGCCGGCCCCCGCCAGCGGTAGCACCACCGGTCGGCGTCGGCGTCCACGGACTCCAGCTCGTAGATCTCCGCCTCGGCCAGCCCCTTCGCGCCGAGGTGGTGATGCGTCAGCGGCGGACGGCCGTTCGGGTCCAGCTCCACGGTGACGGTCTCGCCGTCGGCCACGCCACCCACCAGGGGGATCTCTGCCGTTGATGCCATGCGCCCATCCTGCCCCGCCCAGGGAGAGCCCGCAGCGGATAGCGGGGCAGCGGGCCGGGACGTCCCGGCACTAGGGTCTGTGGATGGCGGAGATGGCGATCGATCCCACGCTCGGACCCGTGCTGGCCCGCACCGGCGACGAGCGGGCCGTGCTCGAGTCGTTCCTCGACTTCCACCGGGGCGTGCTGCTGCGCAAGGTGCGCGGGCTCTCCGACGCCGACGCGGCCCGCCGGCTGGTGCCCTCGGCCACCACCGTCGCCGGCCTCGTCAGACACCTGACGCTGGTGGAGCGGAACTGGTTTCCGTGCCTGCTGGCCCCCGGCCCGGGCGACGTCTACCTCACCTCGGAGGAGGACGCGGCGGCGAGCTTCACGCTCACCGACGACGACACCGTCGAGCGGCTCGCCGCCGCGTACGAGCAGGCCTGCGCCCGGTCCCGGGAGGTCGCCGGCCGGTTCGACCTCGACCACGTCGTGCCGCACCCGCAGCTCGGCGAGGTGTCGCTGCGCTGGATCCTGGTGCACATGATCGAGGAGACCGCCCGGCACGCCGGGCACGCCGACATCCTCCGCGAGTTGACCGACGGCACCACCGGCGCGCTCTGACCGCCGCACCGGTCCGGCCCGGTCCCGCCGCCGGCCTGCGGCGTCAGCGACGCGGCAGCAGGCCGGGCGGATACTCCATGCCGTCGTGGGTGCAGGCCGCCGCGGCGACCCGGGCCGCGTACACCGCCGCGTCCGTCAACGCCGCGCCGCGCAGCCGCCCGGCGATCACGCCCGCCGCGAAGGCGTCCCCCGCGCCGTTCGTGTCGACCACCGGCGCGGGCGGCGCGGCGGCGGGCACCGGCGTCGGCTCGCCCGCACCGTGGTGCACCTCGGCGCCGTCCGCGCCCCGGGTCACCAGCACCGTACGCGGGGCCAGGGCGGTGGCTAGCACGCCGGCCCCCGCGCCCAGCCGGACACCACTGACGAAGACGAGGTCGGCAACCTCGGCGAAGGGCCGGTGGTAGGCGTTCGCCCCGTCCCAGTCGTGCAGGTCGGTGGAGAGGGCGACCCCGTCGGGCAGCGCGGCGCGCAGGGCGGGCAGCAGCGGCAGCGTCCAATCCATGATCGACAGATGTACGTGGGTCGCCCGCCCGGCCAGCGCGGTCACCTCGCCCGCCGGGAACGGGGGCGGCCCCTGCCAGGGGCGCGGGTCGTAGAGCGACATCCGCCGGCCGGCCGGGTCGACCAGGTTCACCGACCGCCGGGTGCCGGCCGGGGCGTCGCCCAGCACGGCGTGCACGCCGGTGCGGGCCAGCGCGGCCCGGACCACGTCGCCGGCCGGGTCGGCGCCGATGACGTCGACCACCGCCACCCGCAGCCCGAGCGCGTGCGCCGCGAGGGCCACCCCGGCGCCGGTGTTGCCGATCCGCAGGTCGATCGGGTCGACGGGGACGGAGTCGGCGGCCGGCAGCGGGATCGCGGGCACCCGCACCCGCACGTCGACGCCGAGACCGCCGATCACGAGGAGGTCGTACACGCGCCGACCCTAGCCCGTCGGTGCACCACGGGGGTCTGCCGGCCGTCGCCAATCGGGCGGCCCGACGGTGCGCTGGTCGGGGCCGCCGGGGCCGGACCGATATCCTCGCCGGGGTCGTCGCGAGGAGGGGGACGCGTGCTGGTCGTCCACGGGGTCTGGCGGTCCGGCGTGGGGCTCGCCGTCTGGGCCGAGGACAGCGCGCTGCCGTCCCACGCGCCGCGCCGTCCGGGCCGGGCGCCCCGGGAACGGCCGCACCCGTTCGCCGCCGACCACGCCACGCTCACCGCCGCGCTGGCCGCGACGGCCGAGCCGACGGACCTCGGCACGACCCTGCTCACCCTGCCCACCCGGGCCGGCGCGCCCCTGGACTCGCCGGAACTCGTCCGTCCCGAGGTCGCCGGCGCGGCCCGCGGGGCGGTCACCCTCGCCGGGTGGCGGGTCCCCGTCCTCCGGTACGCCCCCGACGCCGCCCTGCCCCTGCTGCGTGGCCTCGACGCGGTGGTCGCCGTGCCGGGCGCGACCCTGCGCCACCTCGCCGAACTCGCCGACTTCGCGGTCGACCTGGCGGCCCGGGGCCGGGTCCTGCCGGGCCTCACCGAGGCGCCCCCGGCGGCTCGCGCCCGGGCGGGCGGGGAGCGGGCGGAGGCCGGCGCCCGGGCGCTCTGGCGACCGCTGCTGACCGGCACGGACGCCGCCTGGGCCCGGGCGCTGGCGCTGGCCCTGCCCCCGGCCGCCCGCGCCGCCACCGGCCCCGACGCACCGGGCGACCCCGGCGCCGCCGCCGGGGCGGGCACCCCGTCGGGGCCGGTCGCCGCTCGGCGCGCGCGACCCGGGCCGCCCGCCGGACGCCACCGGTCCGCACCGGTCGCCGTCGACGCGCCGGGCGCGCTGGTCGCCGACGCGCTCGACGCGCTCACCGACGCCGCCGTCCGGGCGGCCCTGGCGGAGACCGCGCTGGCCCGGGGCGTACGCCCGAACGGCGCGGTGCCGGCCTGGCTGGCCGCGCTCACCGGGCCGGTGCGGGAGTTCGCCGCCGACCCGGCCGCGCTGGACACCCTCCGCGCCGAACTGGACGCCTGGCAGCGCGACGCGGCCGGCGGCGCCGTACGGGCCAGCTTCCGCCTGGTCGAGCCGCCGGCCGAGGAGCTCACCGAGCCGGTCGTCGTGGTGCCCGCCGACCCGGCGGCGACGGCGCGACCGGCCGGGCGGTGGCGCATCGAGTTCGGGCTCCAGGCGGCCGACGAGCCGAGCCTGCACGTGGACGCCGGGCAGGTCTGGCGGGCGCCGGCGAGCGTCGCCGGGCTGGCCGGTCGCGGCGACGACCCGCAGGAGACCCTGCTCGCCGAGCTGGGGCGCGCCAGCCGGCTCTGGCCCGAGCTGGACACCGCCCTGCGGACGGCCACGCCGGAGGCGCTGGAGCTGGACGTCGAGGGGGCGCACCGGTTCCTCCGCGAGGGCGCGCCGGTGCTGCACGCCGCCGGGTTCGCCGTGCTGCTGCCGTCCTGGTGGCGGCGCCCCTCGTCCCGCCTCGGCGCCCGGTTGCAGGCCCGCAGCCGGACCGCCCCGGGCACCGTCGCCGCCACCGCCGGGGGCGTCGGGCTGGACGCCCTCGTCGACTACCGCTGGGAGGTGTCCCTCGGCGACCAGCCGCTCACGGCCGAGGAACTGGCGTCGCTGGCCGCGCTGAAGACCCCGCTGGTGCGGCTGCGCGGGCAGTGGGTGGAACTGGACCCGAAGCGGCTCGCCGCCGGCCTGCGGCTGCTCCGTTCCTCCGGCGAGCTGACCGTGGCCGACCTGCTCCGGCTCGGCCTGGCCGACGCCGAGCAGCCGGACGCGCTGCCGGTGCTGGAGGTCGGCGCCGACGGCGCGCTGGGCGACCTGCTCGCCGGGGCGGTGGAGCGCCGGCTCGCCCCGCTGGACCCGCCGCCGGGCTTCCACGGCACGTTGCGGCCGTACCAGCGGCGGGGGTTGGCCTGGTTGGCGTTCCTCCAGTCGCTGGGGCTCGGCGCGGTGCTCGCCGACGACATGGGGCTGGGCAAGACGGTGCAACTGCTCGCCCTGCTCGCCGGGGACCCGCCGGACGCCGGCCCGACCCTGCTGGTCTGCCCGATGTCGCTGGTGGGCAACTGGCAGCGCGAGGCGGCGCGGTTCACGCCGGGGCTGCGCGTACACGTGCACCACGGCGCGGAGCGGGCGCGGGGCGAGGCGTTCGGCGCGGCCGTGCACGAGGCGGACCTGGTCCTCACCACCTACTCGGTCGCGGCCCGCGACGCGGTCGAGCTGGCCGGGATCGACTGGCGGCGGGTGGTGGTCGACGAGGCCCAGGCCATCAAGAACGCCGCCACCCGGCAGGCCGAGGCGGTCCGCGCGCTGCCCGCCCGGCACCGGATCGCCGTCACCGGCACGCCCGTGGAGAACCGGCTGGCGGACCTCTGGTCGATCATGCAGTTCGCCAACCCCGGCCTGCTCGGGCCGGCGGCGACCTTTCGCAAGAAGTACGCCGAGCCGATCGAGCGGCACGGCGACGCCGAGACGGCCGAGCGGCTGCGCCGGATAACCGGCCCGTTCGTGCTGCGCCGGCTCAAGACCGACTCCTCGATCATCTCCGACCTGCCGGAGAAGCTGGAGATGGAGGTGCTCTGCAACCTCACCGCCGAGCAGGCCTCGCTCTACCGGGCGATCGTCGACGACATGATGGCGCGGATCGAGTCCAGCGACGGCATCGAGCGCCGTGGGCTGGTGCTCGCCGCCATGACCCGGCTCAAGCAGGTCTGCAACCACCCCGCGCAACTGCTGCGCGACGGCTCGGCGCTGCCCGGCCGCTCCGGCAAGCTGGCCCGCCTGGAGGAGATCCTGGACGAGGTCCTCGCGGCGGGGGAGCGGGCCCTGCTCTTCACCCAGTACGCCGAGTTCGGCGGCATGCTGCGCGGGCACCTGTCGGCCCGGTTCGGCCGGGAGGTGCTCTTCCTGCACGGCGGGGTCGGCAAGGCCGACCGGGACGCCATGGTGACCCGGTTCCAGTGCCCCGGGGGACCGGCGATCTTCGTCCTGTCGCTCAAGGCCGGCGGCACCGGACTCACGCTCACCGAGGCCAACCACGTGGTGCACGTCGACCGGTGGTGGAACCCCGCCGTCGAGGACCAGGCCACCGACCGGGCGTTCCGGATCGGCCAGCGGCGCCGGGTGCAGGTCCGCAAGTTCGTCTGCGCCGGCACGGTGGAGGAGAAGGTGGCGGCGCTGATCGCCGACAAGCGCAGCCTCGCCGCCTCGGTCGTCGGCACCGGCGAGCAGTGGGTCACCGAGCTGTCCACGACGCAGCTGCGCGAGCTGTTCACCCTGGAGGCCGGGGCGGTGGTGGAGTGAGCGGGCAGGGGCAGGGCGACGGCGGCGCCAACGGCCGGTTCGCCGACTACGGCCGGCCGCGCCGGGTCGACGGCGGGCTGCGGGCGCGCAGCACCCGGGGGGCCATCGGTCGGTCCTGGTGGTCCCAACGCTTCCTGGAGGTGCTGGAGTCGTTCGCCCTCGGCACCCGGCTGACCCGTGGCCGGTCGTACGCGCGGGCCGGCCAGGTGGTGCGCCTGGAGGTCGCCCCGGGCACCGTCGACGCCGTCGTGCAGGGCTCCCGCGCGCAGCCGTACGAGGTGAGCATCGCGCTGCCGCCGTTCCCGGAGGCGATCTGGGCCCGCGTGGAGGCGGAGCTGGCCGCCCAGGCGTTCTTCAGCGCCCGGCTGCTCGCCGGCGACCTGCCCCCGGAACTGGAGGAGCTGTTCGGGGCCGCCGGCGCCCCGCTCTTCCCCGCCGGCGTGGCGGAGCTGCGTCAGCGGTGCAGCTGCCCCGACCACGCCGTTCCCTGCAAGCATCTCGCGGCCACGTTCTACCTGCTCGCGGAGGCGTTCGACGCCGACCCGTTCCAGTTGCTGCACTGGCGGGGCCGGAGCCGGACGCAGCTGCTCGACCGGCTGCGTGTCCTGCGGGCCACCGCCGCAGGCGCCGACGACCAGCCGGCCGCTCCCGAGGCCGTACCGACGGCGCCGTCCCTGCCGGACGGTGCCGTGCCGCCGGCCGCGCCGTCCACGTCGGACGGTGCCGCACCGGCCCCGCCGTCCATGCCGGACGGTGCCGTGGCGCCGACGGCGGAGTCCACGCGGGACGGCGGCGTGCCGGGCGCCGGGCGGGACGCCGTGGCCGTCCCGCCGGTCGGGGCGTCGCGGGCGCTCGCCGGCCTGCCGCCGGCGCCGCTGGCCGAGGCGGTCGACCGGTTCTGGCTGCCGCCGGTCCCGTTGCCCGACCGGCCACCCAGCCTGTCGACCGGACCGGACCTGCTGCTGCGGCAGCTCGGCGCGCCGGCCCCCGCCATCGGCGGGCCCGGTCTCCTGGAGCGGCTGCGGCGGGCGTACCGGCTCCTCGGCGGGTGAGACCGCCGGCGGAACGGTACGCGGCCCCCGTTCACAGCCAGCGGCGGCGGAACCGCCACATGAGTGCGGCGTTGGCCACCAGGACCACCGCGCAGACGGCCCCGGCCAGCCGCCCGGCCAGCACGGTCATCGCCGGCAGCGAGGCCCACAGCACGATCGTCAACAGCATCAGCCATCGGCCGCGACGTGCCCGGGCCCGGTTGTCGAGCCGGGCGAAGAACGCCGGATCGCTCTCCCGGAGCTGACGGGTGATCTGCTCGAACCTGCGCTGATCCTCTTTGCTGAGCATGTGCCTTCCCCTCACGTGTTCAGCGGTTCGGCGGCATACCCGCTGCGGCGGCGGCTCACGCTCCCGTCCTGCTGCTACTTTGCCGCCCCGCCCGGCCCACGCCCGCCCGGCAGCGCCCCGGCCCTCCGGGTGCGCGGGGGAGCGCCTCAGCGCAGGCTTAGCCGAACCTTAAATTTGCCTGTGGCGATGAAAGGGGCCTCCCGCGCCGGGTCGGCCGCGATGGCCGGATCCGGCCCGTGCCGTGCCGCGTACGCCCTGCTCGCGAGGTCCGTGCCGGACCGCGCCGGGTTCCGGCGTCGCCGACCCGCGCTGAGCGGCGCCTTAAGTGCCGTCCTGGGTGCTTCCGGTGCTGCTTGAAGGCACCTGAACGCTTCATTACCTTCCGGTGACAACCCCCTCAGGCACCAGTCGCCGCACCTGCCCCCGTGCCCGGTGCCAGTCGTCGCGGCGCAGCAGAAACGGATTGGTACATGGCCGACCAGAATGTGCCACCACGGCGACCGCGGGACGATCGCGGATGGGACGGGCGTCAGTACCCCGCCGCCGGCGACGGTCACCGCGACACCTACGCCCCCACCCCGTACGGCCACGACGCGCGCGCCCCGCACCAGGGTGGACACCCCGAAGACACGCAGGGCCAGTACGCGCACGCCGGGCACCCGGCCGCGCGCGGGCCGCAGTGGGTCGGCCCGGAGGGCTTCGCGCGGCAGGCCGCCGCGCCCTCGGTCGGCCCGGGACTGCCCAACCTGGACGACGGTGACGAGCCGGGCCCCAAGGTCGGCCGGCGCAAGGCCCTCGTGGCCCTCGGCGGCACCGCGGCCGTGGTCGCCGGCGGCGCCGCCCTGGCGATGACCCCGCAGATCCGCAGCCTCTTCGGCGACGAGGCGGTGGCCGGCGACGCCACCGGCACCACGGTCACCGACGGCACCCCCGCCCGGCCGAGCGGCCAGCAGCCGAGCACGGTGCGCACCTACACCGAGCAGAACGAGAGCTACATGGGCTCCCGGGCCGGCGAGGCGCTGAAGAAGAACGCGCCGGCCGGCGGCCGGACCTTCTCCGGGCCGGCGGCCGCCGCCGCGGAGACCAAGGTGACCGTCAAGACGGTGCTCGCCAAGGACCCGATCCTGCACCTGGCCCGGCGGGCCACCTTCGGCGTCACCAGGCAGGTCGTCGCCGACATCAAGGAGCGGGGCATCGACGGCTGGCTGCGCTGGCAGCTCGACCCCGACAAGATCGCCCCGACGAAGGCCGAGCTGAAGCTCGCCGACCTGCCGACGCTGAAGCTGGGCACCGCGCAGCTGCGCGAGCAGCGCGAGCAGCTCAACGAGCGCGGCGCGCAGCCGGAGAAGGAGATGGTGGACGCCACCATCGCCCGGCAGATCTGGTCGCAGCGGCAGCTGTTCGAGGTCATGGTCGACTTCTGGAACGACTTCCTGCACGTCGCCGCGGACTTCGACGGGGGCGAGGTCTACCGCGCGTCCTTCGACCGGGACGTGGTGCGGGCGCACGCCCTCGGCAGCTACCCCGAGATGCTGCTCGCCGCGAACCGGCACCCGGCCCTGCTGCTCTACCTCAACCAGAACGACTCCCGCGCCGACGCGGTCAACGAGAACCTGGCCCGCGAGAACCTGGAGCTGTACTCGGTCGGCGTCGACGGCGGCTACACCGAGAAGGACGTCCGGCAGGCGGCCCTGCTCCAGACCGGCCGGGGCGTCAACGACGGGAAGTACGTGTTCCGCCCCGAGCGGCACTACGTCGGCAAGGTGAAGGTGCTCGGCTTCACCCACGCGAACGCCTCGAAGGACCCGAAGAAGGCCGAGGCGGCCATCGACGCGTACATCACGTACATCGCGCTGCACCCGTCCACCGCGAAGTACGTGGCGCAGAGCCTGGCCACCCGGTTCGTCTCGGACACCCCGCCGAAGTCCCTCGTGGAGCGGCTGGCGAAGTCGTACAGCCTGAACAAGGGCATGATCAAGCCGGTGCTGATGACGCTGTTCAGCTCCTCGGAGTTCTGGGCGGCGGTGGGCCAGAAGGTGCGCCGGCCGATGGAGTACCTGGTCGCCACGTACCGGGCCCTGGGGGTGTCCCCGGAGGCGTCGCCGAAGCACGACAACGGCGACAACAAGCGCACCCCGTACGCCCGGGGGCTGCGGCAGATCCACGACAGGATGCGCGAGCTGGGCCAGTACCCGATGGGCCAGCCCACCCCCGACGGCTACCCGGACGTCTACGTGGCCTGGACCTCCGCCGGCACCATGGTCCACGGCTGGAACGAGGCGGGCGAGCTGCTCGCCGGCCGACGCACCGTCTTCACCTACACCCCGCCGGAGAAGCTGGTGGCCCGGCCACCGGCCACCGCCGGGGCGTACGTGGACGCGCTGGCCCTGCGGCTGGTGGGTCAGAAGCTGAGCGCCAGGGAACGGTCCCTGATCCTCGGCGTGGCCGGCGTGGCTGCCGGCGACAAGGTCGACGCCACGTTCGACGGGGCCGTCACCGCCGTAGCGCGGGCGATCCTCGCTTCCCCCCAGCACCACCTCCGGTGAGGCACCCGATGGAGAAGACTGTGCACACGTTCCCCCTGCACCCCGAATGCCCCGACCTGCGGCGGCTGGCCGACGACCCGGCCGAGGCGCTGCTGCGGGCGGAGGCCGACATCGTCGCCGCCGAGAACGCCGCCGAGGCCGACCGCTACCGGCGGCTGGAGGACCTCGAGGAGGCCCAGCAGGACGGTCGGGGCGTGACCCGGCGGACGTTCGTGGCCGGCGCCGCCGCCACCGCCACGGCCCTCGCGACCGCCCAGTTCGTCACCACCTCCGCCTCGTTCGCCGCCACCAAGACCGGCACCCTGATCCACGTCTTCCTCTACGGCGGGCTGGACGGGCTGAGCCTGGTCGCCCCGGCGGACGACCCGGTGCTCGCCAAGGCCCGCCCCGACCTGCTGCTCGGCGAAGACTCCTTGGCCGTCGGCCGCGGCTTCAAGCTGACCAGCGCGTTCAAGCCGCTGGAGAAGTGGCTGAAGAGCGGCAACCTGGGCTTCGTCCCGGCGGTCTCCGACGAGCGGCTGTCCCGCAGCCACTTCCAGGCCGCGGACGCCTGCAACCTCGGCGGGCTGCCCGGCGAGACCGGCGGCCGGGGCTGGCTGGACAGCCTGGTCGACGCGCTCGGCACGGGCACCGCGTTCCGCAGCGTCGGCATCGGCAGCACGCTGCCCCGCTCGCTGGTCGGCAACAACGGCGCGCTCTCCCTCAACAACGTCGGCTCGCTGCGGCTCAACGGCGACGACCGGTACCGGGCCGCGACCGAGAAGGCGATCAAGGGGCTCTTCACCGGGATCAACCACCCGGTGCAGGAGGCCGTGCAGGACGGCCTGGGCGCGCTGGCCACGGCGCAGCGCCTCGCCGCGAAGCCGTACCAGGCGGCCGAGGGCGTCGAGTACAGGGGCGTCGGCAACGCGTTCCAGCAGCTCGCCCAGCTCATCAAGGGCGGGGCGAACGTCCGGGTCGCCACCGTCGGGATGGGCGGCTACGACACCCACGAGAACCAGGGCACCCGCGACGGCGGTCAGCTGCACCGGCGGCTCAACGAGCTGGCCAGCGCCATGGCGGCGTTCTTCACCGACCTGGGGGAGAAGTCGGCCGACGTGACCATCATGGTCTCCAGCGAGTTCGGCCGGCGGGTCGCCTCCAACGGCGGCGGCACCGACCACGGCCACGGCGGGGTGGTCACCGTGCTCTCCGGGCGCAAGCTCGCCGGCTCGCTGCTGGGCACCTGGAACGGGCTGGCCGACCTGGACTCCGGCGACGTGCCCGAGTACAACAACATGTTCAACGTCTACGGGGCCGTCGCGCAGGGCCGCTTCGGGCTCACCAACGCGGAGGTGGACAAGATCTTCCCCCGGCAGAAGTACCGCCCGATGAAGCTGTACGCGTGACGTACCCGCGCACCCACGCCGCCGCGACGCGGACCCGGCGGCCGGCGGCTGTTGGCCGCGCTGCTCGTCGTCGGCCTGCTCGCCAGCGTGCTGCCCTGGTGGCTGGACACCCCGCCCGGATCGCTGCGGACGACGGCGGCCACCGTGACCGCCGCCGGCCGGATCACCGGGCTGGTCGCCGGCTACCTGCTGCTCGTGCAGGTGCTGATGATGAGCCGCCTGCCGATCCTGGAGCGCTGGGCCGGCGGCGAGCGGATCGCCCGCTGGCACCGCGACATCGGGGCCACCCTGCTGGTCGCCGTGCTCGCGCACGCGTCGCTGATCCTGGTCGGCTACGCCGACCTGGAGGACAACCCGGTGCTCACCGAGGCCGGCGTGCTGCTGCGCGACTACGAGGACATGGTCTCCGCGTTCGCCGCCGCCGGCATCCTGGTGCTGGTCGGCCTCACCAGCGTCCGGGCGATCCGGACCGCGCTGCCCTACGAGCTGTGGCACGCCCTGCACCTGTCGAGCTACGCGGTGCTGCTGCTCGGCTTCGCCCACCAGTTCAGCAACGGCGCGCAGCTGTTCCGGCCCGGCCCGGTGCGCACCTTCTGGATCGCGATGTACGTGCTGGTGCTCGCCGCCCTGCTCTGGGGCCGGGTCGTCGCGCCGCTGGCGGTCAACCTGCGGCACCGGCTGCGGGTCGCCGACGTGGTCGCGGAGAGCCCGGACACGATCTCGATCTACCTGACCGGCGACCGGCTGGAGCGCCTGGAGATGCTCGGCGGGCAGTTCTTCCGCTGGCGGTTCCTCGCCCGGGGCTGCTGGTGGCAGGCGCACCCGTTCTCGGTCTCGGCCGCCGCCAACGGCCGCTGGCTGCGGCTGACCGTGAAGGTGGTCGGCAGGCACACCGCGGACCTGCGCGACCTCGAAGCGGGCACCCGCGTCTGGGCGGAGGGCCCGTCGGGCACCTTCACGGCCGCCCACCGCACCCGCGAGCGGGCCCTGCTGATCGCCGGTGGCAGCGGGATCACCCCCATCCGGGCGATGCTCGAGGAGCTGCCGCCCGGCGCCGCGCTGATCTACCGCGCCCGCACCCCGGGCGACGTGCTGCTGCACCGCGAGCTGGACTGGCTCGCCGAGGCCCGGGACACCGCCATCTGGTACGTCGTCGGCTCCCGCGACGATCCCGGCCCCCGCCAGGTGATGAGCCCGGACGGGCTGCGCCGGCTGGTGCCCGACCTCGCCCGGCGCGACGTCTACCTCTGCGGGCCGCCCGGCCTGGTCGAGCAGTCGCTGCGGGTGCTCCGCGAGGCCGGCGTGCCCCGCCGGCAGATCCACCTGGCCACGTTCGAGCTGTAGGAAGGCTTCCATGCGTCGCGCCCTGCTCGCGATCACCGGCCTGGCGGCCGGCACCACCGCCATGGTGGTGCTGAAGGGCTCGCCGGGCACCAGCCCCGTCGCCCAGGACCTGCCGGCGGCGCCCCCACCGGTGGCCCCCGCGCCAGCCGGTCCGACCCCGGGCGGCGGGGAGGTCTCCGCCCCGCCGTCGCCGGCCCGCACCAGCGCGTCCCCCCGGCCCGGTCGCACCGCCACCCGGGCGCCGGCGAGCCGGCCCAGCGCCACCAGCCGGGCGCCGTCCGCGCCGCGCACCACCACGAAGCCGCCGCCCGCGCCGACGACCCGCACCGTCACGGGGCCGGTGGTGGAGAACGAGTACGGCAACGTGCAGGTGCAGATCACCCTCTCCGGGACGCGGATCGTCGACGTGGTGGCCCTGGAGCTGCCCGAGGAGACCGCACAGTCCGACCAGCGCAGCGAGCAGGTCGACGGCCGCTACAGCGGCGGCTCCGGGCTGGTGGTGCAGCGGCAGAGCGCCGACGTGGACACCGTCTCCGGGGCGACCGCCACCAGCACCTCGTACAAGCAGTCGTTGCAGGCCGCGATCGACCGGGCGAGGTGACGTGCCGGTGCCGGCGGCGGGGCGGCGCGAGCCGGGCGCGTCTCCGCCGGCGACCAGGCCGGGGCTGCGCCGGGTCGAGCAGGTCATGGGCACCGCGATCAGCCTCGACCTCGCCGACGACCTGCCCGCCGCCGAGATGGCCGGGCTGGCGGAGGACGTGTTCGCCTGGCTGCGCGAGGTGGACGCCCGGTTCAGCACGTACCGGGCCGACAGCGAGGTGTGCCGCGTCGACCGGGGCGAGCTGCCGCTCTCCGGGGCCGGCGCCGACCTGCGGGACGTGCTGGCGCGCTGCGCCGACCTGTGGCAGGCCACCGACGGCTTCTTCGACGCGTACGCCACCGGGCGGCTCGACCCGTCCGGCTACGTCAAGGGCTGGTCGGTGCAGGTCGCCTCGGACCGGCTGCTCGCCGCCGGGGCGGCGAACCACTGCCTGAACGCCGGCGGCGACGTGCGGGTACGCGGCCGCTCGTCGACCGGGCGACCGTGGCGGATCGGCGTCCGCCACCCGTGGGACGCGATGTCCACCTGCCTCGTGCTCACCGGCACCGACCTGGCCGTGGCCACGTCCGGCGTCTACGAGCGCGGCCACCACGTGCTCGACCCCCGCCGGGGCGTGCCGGCCCGGGGGCTGCGCTCGGTCACCGTGGTCGGGCCGGACCTGGGGCTGGCCGACGCGTACGCCACCGCGGCCGTCGCGATGGGCCCGGCCGGCATCGGCTGGCTGGACGGCCTGCCCGGGCACCAGCACGCGGTCGTCACCGACGACGCCCGCCTCCTGCACTCCACCGCCCTGCCCCTGGCCGGTTGAGGGTCAGCGGAAGGGACGGGTGGTGGCGGGGCGGGAGCCGAGGGGGCGGGGGCGGCCCGGGCGGGAGCCGACGGGACGGGTGACCGGCCAGCGGCGGCGCGGCCGGTGCCGGGGCGGCGGCTCCGCGCCGTCCGGCTGGCGCGCGGTGTCGTCGGTGGACATGTAACCCCCCGCTCCCGGCGCGGGTGCGCCGTCGCCGTGCTCAACGAGCGCCGGCCCTCCGGCGTCGCTGCCGTGCCGCCGTCACATGCCCCGGCGCGGCAGCGGCAGGTGCCCGGGGAGCAGGTCGGAGGTGACCCTGACGCCGGTGGCCCGCAGGGCCTCGATCAGCGCGTTCTGCACCAGGTAGGAGTCGGGCAGTTGCCAGCGGGCCTGTTCGGGCGCGACCGCCCACCGGACGGTGCCCTCCGGCAGCCGGGTCGGTGGGGCCGGGATCCAGGAGCCGGGGCCGTGCCGGACCACGTGGAAGCAGTGGTCCAGCTCGGGGCGGAGCGGGTCGCCGGGGCGGACCAGGAACATCCAGCGGCCGGTCGGGGTCACCAGCACCGGCCCGCGTACGCCGACGCCGGCCGGGTGCGTCCGGACCGCGTCCAGCACGTGCCGGCCGAGGTGCGTGGGGACCTCCAGCACGTCGAACGCCCGCCCGGTGGGCAGCAGCACCCCGTGCGGCCGGGTGCGCCACCACGTCGCGACCCGGGCCGGGTCGGCGCTCGCCGCGTGCTCCCAGTTCTCCAGGGCGGGGTGGCAGCCGACCGTCGGGCAGCCGGCCCGCCCGCAGACGAAGCGGCTGCGGGCGAGGCAGGCGCCGGGGGTGACGTCCCAGCCGTGCAGGGCGTACCGCACGGCCACCCGGCGCAGCCGCACCCGTTCCAACGGGGACAGTTGAACGACGCGCGGCGCGACATTCCCCCACATGTGCCATCTCCCCTCGTCGGACCCGGCCGGTGCCCAGGTCGCATGTCGAGCACCGTCACTGCCGTAACCCGCGATCGTTGAGCTGACGAACGGCTCGTGCAACTTGCACGAAAACTACGAGAACTGGCTGTACGGCTGACGCACACGCTGTGCGACCAGCGAAAACCTGAGACGTACGGATCGATCGCCGCACCCGGCAGGACCGGCCGGCACGCCCGCTCGAGCAGGCGCAGGGGAAGGAACGGGTGGATGGACGAGTTGCCCATCGGGCGGCGGGTGGCCTACTGGCGGGGGCGGCGCAAGATGTCGCAGCAGGTCTTCGCCGACCGGCTGGGCAAGTCGAAGAGCTGGGTGGACAAGGTCGAGCGCGGGGTGCGCCGGCTGGACAAGTTCTCCGTCCTCTACGAGATCGCCGACATCCTCCAGGTCGACGTGCAGCTGCTGCTCGGCAAGGACCCGGAGCGGCGTACGGACGCGCTGAACTGCATCGACCAGGTGGAGGTGCAGGAGATCCGGGCGGCCCTGGAGCGGTACGACTCGATGAGCGCGTACTTCGACGCCGCGCCGTGCCCGCCGCCCCTGGCCGACATGCGCAAGGCCGTCAACCACGCCTGGCTCACCTACCAGTACGGCCGCTACGGGATGCTCACCCGGGCGCTGCCGAAGCTGCTGCGCGACGCCCAGGCCGCCGACGCCGGCCACGGCGGCGACCAGGCGGTCGAGGCGGCCCACCTGCTCGGGCAGGTCTACCAGATCGCCTCGTCGGTGCTGCGCAAGCTGGGCGAGTGCGACCTGGCCTGGCTGGCCGCCGACCGCTCGATGGCGGTGGCCCAGCGCGCCGACGACCCGCTGCTGGCCGGCATCGCCACCACCCGGGTCTGCAACGCGCTGGTGGCGATGGGCCGGCCCCGGCCCGCCCTCGAACTCAACGTCACCATCGCCAACCGGCTCGCCCCCGGCTGCGGCAACGCCGCCGACCCGGCCCTGCTCTCGGTCTACGGGATGCTGCTGCTCCAGGGGGCGATGGCCGCCGCCCGGATCGGCGACTCCGCCACGGTGGGCGACCTGATCAACGGGGCCCAGGAGGCCGCCGTCCTGCTGGGCGGCGACCACAACCACTACTGGACCTCGTTCGGGCCGACCAACGTGGAGCTGCACCGGGCGGCGGCGGCGGTCGAACTCGGCGACGGGGGCCGGGCGGTCGAGGTGCACCAGCAGCGCATCCAGGAGCCGGCCTTCGGTGCCCTGCTGCCGGAACGCCGGGCCCACCACCTGCTCGACATCGCCCGGGGCTTCGCCCAGATCGGCGACGTGGCCAACGCCGGCGAGATGCTGCTGCGCGGCGACCGCCTCGCCCCGTCGGAGATCCGCTGCCGGCCGATCGCCCACGAGGTGATGTCGGACGTCCTGCGTCGCACACGTGGTGCGCCGCCTTCTCCGATTGCGGAGTTGGCTGAGCACATGGGAGTTGGGGTATGAGCGCGGAGCCGGCCTGATGACCGGCCCGCGCCCGAGCAGCGAGCGCCGCGAGGTGCTCTACGTCATCGCCTGCGGTTCGCCGCTGGCGCGCCACGTCGGCCGGCTCGTCGAGCTGGCCCACCAGGACGGTTGGGACGTCTGCGTGGTCACCACGCCGGACGGCGCCAAGTTCGTCGACCGGGCCGCGCTGGCCCGGCAGACCGGCCATCCGGTCCGCACCCACTACAAGAATCCGGGCGACATCGACGTGCTGCCGCAGGCCGACGCGATGATCGTCTGCCCGGCGACGGTCAACACCGTCAACAAGTGGGCGGCCGGGATCACCGACACACTGGCCCTCGGGTTGCTGGTGGAGGCGCAGGGCCTGGGCGTGCCGGTGGTGGCGGTGCCGTACACGAACGCGGCGATGGCGGCCCACCCGGCCTTCCGGGCGGGCATCGCCCGGCTCGAGGAGTGGGGGGTCACGGTGCTCTTCGGCGATGACGTCTTCCCGTTGCACCCGCCGGGCACCGGCGAGCGGCACGTGCACGCCTTCCCGTGGGCCCTGGGCCTGGCCGCCGTACGCGACCGGCTCTGCCCAGTCGCCTGACGTGTAAGGAAGGGCCCCTTGCAATCGCTACGCGATTGCAAGGGGCCCTTCCTTACACCCGGGACACGCCGGCGCATCGGTGGGCGAGGGCCCCGGCCACGGCCCGCGCCGGTAAGCTGGCCCGCCGTGAGCACCAACGCAGTCCCGCCGACCGTCGCCGACGTGGTCGCCGAGCTGGAGCGGCGCTATCCGCCGGCCTGGGCCGAGGACTGGGACCGGGTCGGGCTGGTGCTCGGCGAGCCGTGCGCCCCGGTGCGCCGGGTCCTCTGCGTCGTCGACGTGGTGCCGGAGACGGTCGCCGAGGCGCTCGACGCCGGCGTCGACATGATCGTCGCCCACCATCCGCTGCTGCTGCGCGGCGTCTCCTCGGTGGCGCCCACGACCTTCAAGGGCCGGATCGTCCACCGGTTGATCAAGTCCGACGTGGCGTTGTACGTCGCGCACACCAACGCCGACGTGGCCGACCCGGGGGTCTCCGACGCCCTCGCCGCCCGGTTCGGGCTGACCGGGCTGCGCCCGCTGCACCGGCCCGCACCCAACTCGCCCGCGCACGGCGACGGCCGGGGGATCGGCCGGATCGGCGAGCTGCCGGAGCCGATGACGCTGGCGGAGCTGACCCGGCACGCCGCCGCCGTACTGCCCGCCACCGCCTGGGGAGTTCGCGCCGCGGGGGATCCCGGGCGTATGGTTCGTACCCTCGCGGTCAGCGGCGGCGCGGGGGACGGCTTCCTCGCCGACGCGACCGCGGCCGGGGTGGACGCGTTCCTCACCGCCGACCTGCGCCACCACCCGGCCGGCGAGCACCTGGCCGCCGACGGCCCGGCCCTGCTCGACGCCGCCCACTGGGCGACGGAACGACCGTGGCTGGACGACCTGGCCGTCCTCCTGCGGGAGGCGACGGGTGTCGAGACGCTGGTGTCCGACCTGGCCACCGACCCGTGGACCGTACACGCCGCCCCACCCGCGGTGGACGACAAGGAGCCCCGACCGTGAAGGCTGACCCCCAGGTCCAGCGCCGCCTGCTCGACCTCCAGGCGATCGACACCTCCCTCGCCCAGCTCGCCCACCGGCGCCGTTCGCTGCCCGAGCGGGCCGAGCTGGACGCGCTGGCCCGGGAGCTGTCCGCGCTGGAGGACGAGCGGGTCCGCGCCCAGGTCGCGGTCGACGACCTGGACCGGGACATCGCCCGCATGGAGAAGGACGTCGACCAGGTGCGGGCCCGCAAGTCCAAGAACGAGGCCCGGCTCGCCGCCGGCAGCGGCCCGGCCCGGGAGCTGGAGGCCCTCCAGCACGAGCTGGTCTCGCTCAACCGCCGCCAGGGCGACCTGGAGGACGCCGAGCTGGAGCTGATGGAGCAGCGGGAGACGGCCCAGGGCGTGCTGGACGGCGTCGAGAAGCGGCTGGCCGAGGTGCGGGAGAAGCGCGACGACGCCGAGCGGCGCCGCGACGAGAGCCTGGCCGAGATCGCCAAGGAGGAGGAGTTCAAGCGCGGCGCCCGCCAGCCACTGGCGGGCGACCTCCCGGCCGACCTGGTGCAGCTCTACGACAAGATCCGCGAGGACACCGGGCTCGGCGCGGCGCTGCTGACCGCCGGCCGGTGCGGCGGCTGCCGTCTGACGCTCTCCGGCGCCGACGTGGCCCGGATCCGCAAGACCGACCCGGACGAGGTCGTCCGCTGCGAGGACTGCCGGCGGATCATGGTCCGTACCAACGAGTCCGGCCTGTAGTCCCGTGGCGCCGCGCGTGGTCGTCGTCGAGGCCGACGGCGGATCCCGGGGCAACCCCGGCCCGGCCGGCTACGGCGCGGTGGTCCGCGACGCGGACACCGGTGAGGTGCTGGCCGAGCGGGGCGAGTCGATCGGCGTCGCCACCAACAACGTCGCCGAGTACCGGGGGCTGATCGCCGGGCTGGAGGCCGCCGCCGAGCTGGGCGCCGCCGAGGTCGAGGCCAGGATGGACTCGAAGCTGGTGGTCGAGCAGATGTGCGGCCGCTGGCAGATCAAGCACCCCGGGCTGCGTCCGCTCGCCGCGCAGGCCGCCGGGCTGGTCAACCGCTTCGCCGCCGTGCGGTTCCACTGGATTCCCCGGGAACGCAACCGGCACGCCGACGCCCTCGCCAACGCCGCCATGGACGCCGCCGCCGGCAAGGCGCCGGCCCGGGCCGCCGTCGCGCCGCCGCGCGTCGTGGAGCCGCCGCGCGAGGTCGCCGCTCCCGACTCGCCGGCCCGCGCGAGGGCCCGCGAGGTGGCCGCCCGCGCCGCGTCGGCGACGAGCACCGGCACCGACCCGGGCACCGCGCCCGCCTCCTGGGAGCCGCGGCCGAGCTTCACCGCCACCCGGCTCGTCCTCGTCCGGCACGGCGAGACGGCCTTCACCGAACAGCGCCGCTACTCGGGCCGCGGTGACGTGCCGCTGTCCGAGCGCGGCCGGGCCCAGGTCCGGGCCACGGCCGCCCGGGTGGCCGCGCTGGCCCCGACCGTCGCGGCCGTGGTCAGCTCGCCCCTGTCCCGGTGTACGGCGACCGCCGAGGCGATCGCCGGTGCGCTCGGCGGCGTGCCGGTGCGCCGCGAGGACGACCTGATCGAGTGTGACTTCGGGGCCTGGGAGGGGCGCACCTTCGCCGAGGTCCGCCAGGAGTGGCCGGGCGAGATGGACGCCTGGCTGGCCTCGACCCGGGTGGCCCCGCCGGGCGGCGAGTCGTTCGTCGACGTCGCCGAGCGCTGCCGTCGCGTGGTCGACGGGCTGTGTCGGGCGTACCCGGGAGAGACCGTGGTGGTGGTCTCGCACGTCTCGCCGATCAAGCTGGTGCTGCGCGACGCCCTCGCGGCCGGCGACGGCTTCCTGCACCGGCTCTTCCTGGACGCGGCCGGCATCTCGGTGCTCGACACGTGGCCCGACGGCGGCGTCGCCGTCCGTACGGTCAACGACACCGCGCACCTCGCCGGGATCTGAGCCGGGCGGGCCGCCGTCCGGCCGCCCCGGGTCGCCGTTCGGCGCACGCCGTCCGCCGTTCGGCGCAGCAACCTCCTCCCGTAGAACGTGACCCGGGTCACAGGGTCGTAGCCTCCGGCCGTCATCAGTGTCGATCTACGACTCGCGGAGGTTTGTCGCAATGGCCGCACCCGAACCGGAGGCGCCGACGGCGGCGCGCTCCAGGGCGAAGGACCACAGCCCCTGGAACTGGTTGCTCTTCATCCCCATCGTGGTGCCCCTGATCCCGGTCTTCTTCAACGCCGACTCGCCCCGGTTCCTCGGCTTCCCGCGCTTCTACTGGCTCCAGCTCGTCTACATCCTGCTCGGCGTGGCCACCACCACGCTGGTGTACCAGATGACCAAGAAGCGGGCCGGCACGCCGTCGGACGGCCCGGGCGACACGGCGGCGGGTGATCGCTGATGTGGCGCGACCACCTCACCGAGATCATCGTCTTCTCGGTGCTCTTCCTGCTGGTCAGCGGGATGGGATTCGTGGCGGCCCGGTGGCGGGCCCCGAAGGACATGGCCCACCTCGACGAGTGGGGGCTGGGCGGGCGCAACTTCGGCGGCTGGATCACCTGGTTCCTGGTGGGCGGTGACCTGTACACCGCGTACACCTTCGTGGCGGTGCCGGCGCTGATGTTCGGTGCCGGCGCGGCCGGCTTCTTCGCCGTCCCCTACACCATCGTCATCTACCCGCTGGTGTTCCTGGTGCTGTGCCGGCTCTGGTCGGTCTCGCACCGGCACGGGTTCGTCACCCCCGCGGACTTCGTCCGCAAGCGGTTCGACTCGCCGGTGCTGGCGCTGCTGATCGCGATCACCGGCATCGTGGCGACGATGCCGTACATCGCGCTGCAACTGGTCGGCATCGAGGCGGTGCTCAAGACCATGGGGGTGACCGGCGAGAGCACGCTGGCCCGGCACCTGCCGATCATCGTCGCCTTCGCGATCCTGGCCGCGTACACCTACCAGTCGGGGCTGCGCGCGCCGGCGCTCATCGCGTTCGTCAAGGACACGCTGATCTACATCGTGATCCTGGTGGCGGTGCTCTACCTGCCGTACAAGCTGGGCGGCTGGGGCGAGATCTTCGACGCCGCCGACGCGAAGTTCGACGCGTCGCCGAACCCCAACGACGGGGTGCTGCTCAACGCCAACAACCAGCTCCAGTACGTCACGCTGGCGTTCGGCTCTGCGCTGGCGCTGTTCCTCTACCCGCACAGCATCACCGGCGTGCTGGCCAGCCGGAACCGCGACGTGATCAAGCGGAACATGTCGGCGCTGCCCGCGTACAGCCTGCTGCTCGGCCTGATCGCGCTGCTCGGCTTCATGGCCATCGCGGCCGGGGTCAAGCCGCTGCCCGGGTCGAAGGAGGGCACCGTCGACAGCAACACGGTGGTGCCGGTCCTGTTCGACCAGCAGTTCCCCGACTGGTTCGCCGGCGTCGCCTACGCGGCCATCGGCATCGGCGCGCTGGTGCCGGCGGCGATCATGTCGATCGCGGCGGCGAACCTGTTCACCCGCAACATCTACAAGGAATACCTGAAGCGGGACGCCAGCCCCGCGCAGGAGGCGAACGTCTCCAAGATCACCTCGCTGGTGGTGAAGGTCGGCGCGGTGGCCTGCATCGTCTTCCTCGACCCGCAGTTCTCCATCGACCTCCAGCTCATCGGCGGCGTGATCATCCTCCAGACGCTGCCGGCGGTGGCCCTCGGCCTCTACACCCGCTGGTTCCACCGGGGGGCGCTGATCGGCGGCTGGATCGCGGGCATGGGGCTCGGCATGTGGATGCTCTACCAGATCCCGAACGCCGCGACCGGCCGCAAGCACTTCGGCGGCTCGGCGTTCCCGCTGGCCGACTTCGGCTTCGACACCCCGAAGACGATCTACGTCGGGATCGTGGCGGTGCTGGTCAACCTCGCGGTCGCGGCGCTGCTCACGGTGGTGCTGCGGGCGGCGAAGGTGCGCGACGGCGGCGACGGCACCACGTCGGACGACTACTTCGCCGACGAGGGCGACCCGCGCGTCGTGCCCGGCCCGCACCGGGACGCCGACGCCGCCCCGGAACCGGTCGCCTGAGCATCTCCCGGGGCCGCGTCGCCCCCTGCCCCCTGCGGCCGGGGGCGACG
>NZ_JAVRFL010000101.1:0-392 GCF_031845925.1 Micromonospora reichwaldensis
TCAGAAGGTCGAGGCCTCTCTAGACCAAAAGAACCAGATCCTGGTGAAGATCTACAACCGTCGCGCTATCGATCCAGGCGAGGTTGCCGACGGTCTGCTGGCCCACGCCGAGCGCATCCGCCCCTACGTCGTTGACGTGGCTCGAGTTCTCAACAAGGGCCTTGACGAGGGCAAGGTCATACTTTTTGAGGGCGCCCAGGCCCATCATCTTGACGTTGACTTCGGCACGTATCCGTATGTCACCTCGTCCAACCCGATCGCTGCGGGCGCGTGTACTGGCTCAGGCGTCGGACCGACTCGCATCGACCGCATTGTTGGCATCGCTAAGGCGTACACCACTCGCGTTGGTGAAGGTCCGTTCCCGACCGAGCTCTGTGACGATGATGGTGAGC
>NZ_JAVRFL010000102.1:0-390 GCF_031845925.1 Micromonospora reichwaldensis
TGGTCGAGTTCGGTGTGGAACACGCCGACGGACCAGCCGTCGAGGACGATGTGGTGCCAGGTGAGGCAGAGCACGTGGCTGGTGGGGGCGAGTTGGAGGACGTGGCTGCGTAGTAACGGGCCGGTGGTGAGGTCGAACGGTGTGTCGAGTTCGGCGCGCAGGATGTCGCGGACGTGGTGGTCGTGGTGGTCCGGGTGGAGGTGGGTGAGGTCGTGGCGGGTGCTGTGGTGGGTGGTCGGTGGGTGGGCGATCTGGACGGGGATGCCGTCGTGTTCGGCGAAGGTGGTGCGGAGGACTTCGTGCCGGCGGATGATCTCGTCGATGGCGGTGTCGAGGTGGTCGAGGTCGAGTTCGCCGTCGATGTGCCAGGCGGTCTGGGTGTTGTAGGCG
>NZ_JAVRFL010000103.1:0-385 GCF_031845925.1 Micromonospora reichwaldensis
AGGAGACGGTCGCCCGCTGGGACGGCGAGCAGACCGCGCGCACCCTCGAGCTGTTCGTGGGCAAGGACCTGCAGTTCATCCGCATCAACGGCTCGATCGTCGGCGCGCTCGCGGGCCTGGCGATCCACGGGGTAGCCACGCTGTTCCTCTGAGCCGCCGCCCCTACCCCGCACTTTCTAACGTGAATTGGGGCTTATGGGCGCTTTCGAGCGTGAGATAGGCCCTCTCTCACGTTCGAAAGCGCGGGGACGGGGGCGATGGACGCGCGGGGACGAGGCCGTCAGGCGGCGGGCTTGTCCTTCTCGTCCTTGCCGCCGGGCAGGGCGCGACGGATCGCACCGAAGACGCCGCCGTCGTCCTTGGTGCCATCGGCGCGCCCCTGTGC